>JAUILM010000447.1 GCA_030432855.1 Bacteroidia bacterium | reverse complement strand
TCTGCTACCTGTTAATTCCTTTATCTTGCAAGGCATAACGTAGATGTTTTTATCATGGAGCTGTTTGCCAGAAATATAAGTAATCTGACGGATGCCCGTTATTTCGCAGCATATTTACCTACATGGATTTCAATCGATTTGCCGGACAATGAACCAGCAACATTTCAAAGAATGTCTGAAATCCAGTCATGGGTAGAGGGCGTCTCCTGGGCGATAGAACCCCTGGATGTATCACAGATAGAATCGGCAGAAGAACAACTTAATATTCAGGGACTAGTTCTCCACAGCGTGCAACAATGTCTGGAAGCACCCAGTCATCTTGCAAAGTTTCTAGTGATGCACGAGACAGAAGATATTGATGCCATGATTGACCGGGAAATCATTACCGGGTTGATACTGACCCCATCATCGCCATGGGACCGTAAATGGCTTGATACAACGGAATGCTGGTTTATGGTCCACTCAGAAGAGGATGCCACCATGGCATTGAAATATGCAGACTACATAAAAGGAATCGTTGCTGGTGGTGGCCCCGAAGAGAAGGTTGGATTCAAATCATACACCGAAGTGGATGCCTTACTGGAAAAGTTGGGGGTGATTGACTAACTAGCTCAACGCAGACCTTACGATCCCAGCCAGGACTTTTCCGTCCGCTCTACCCGCTACTTTTTTACTTACGACTCCCATCACTTTGCCCATGTCTTTCATGGATGAAGCACCCACTTGCTGAATAACTTCGTTGACGATTTCTTTTAATGCACTTTCTTCCAGTGGTTGGGGGAGGTACTTCTTTAAAACCTCAATTTCTTCCCGCTCTACCTTGGCCAGATCTTCACGTCCCTGCTCTTCATATATGGCCAGAGAGTCTGCCCTTGATTTGACCAGCTTCTGGAGCATTTTGATTTCTGCCGC
The DNA here is from genome assembly GCA_030432855.1 of Bacteroidia bacterium. Taxonomy (GTDB): domain Bacteria; phylum Bacteroidota; class Bacteroidia; order Chitinophagales; family Saprospiraceae; genus JABDMH01. The sequence continues at coordinate 4,495 of JAUILM010000447.1, read as the reverse complement.
TTCATCTATAGCTTCACCCGATCCGTCTGTCTTTTTTAAGAGAATGGCCGATTTAATGGACCGAATTGTTCTCATCGCCACCTGGTCCTTAGCTTTCATGGCAGTTTTGAGGTCCTGTGTTATTTTTTCTTCTAATGTCATTCTTCAGATATTTTTTGGGTCTCCCATACTTCGGAGGCTAAGTTAATAAAGTCTTCCACCGTGATTTGTTCAGGTCGAAGTGTTAGCATCGAATGATCCGTTGGGAATGCTGATGGCAGGATCGATTTCAGTGAATTCCTCAGCATTTTACGTCGCTGATTAAACGCCAATTTTACCACTTGAAACAGAAGCCTTTCCAGATGAGGCGCTACTATGGCCTTTTCTCTTCGTGTGACGCGTATTACACCAGAGATGACTTTTGGTTGTGGTTGAAAGCAACCCGGAGCTACATCAAAAAGGTATTCGACCTCATAGAACGACTGTACAAGTACACTTAGGATGCCATATGTCTTACTCCCATGTCCCGCTGCGATTCGCTTTCCCACCTCTTTTTGGAACATACCTACCATCTGGGGAATCAATGCCTTGTTTTCCAGCATTTTGAATACGATCTGGCTTGAAATGTTGTAAGGAAAATTCCCGATGAGGATTAAAGGTTCATTGAAATGAGCTGCCAGATTCCAGCGTAGAAAATTGGCATGGATCAATTGACTTTTGAGATGAGGAAACCGATGATGCAAGACGGGAATCATGTCTTTATCCGTTTCTACCAGCCAGAGCGTCCGTTCTTTTTGATCAAGATACTTCGTGAGCATGCCTTTACCGGGACCCACTTCCAGTATATGGCTTACATCCTGAATATCTATGATGGAGTTAGCAACTTTGGCAGCGATGGACTCTTCCACCAGGAAGTGTTGTCCCAGACTTTTCTTAGCTCTCATATCGTGTCAGACAAAAATAACATAGTTTGTCTATCTTCGACTTTGCTTGAAAAAGGAACATATGAAAAAGGTACGGGTAGGAATATCCTCAGGGGATATAAATGGGATTGGTCTTGAAGTAATAATTAAAAGTCTGCAAGATGAGCGTATTCTAGAATACTGTGTGCCTGTCATTTATGGCTCGTCGAAAGTGGTCTCTTATCACAAGAACATCGTCAAACCATCCAGCTTCTCCTTTCAAAGCATCTCCTCCGCAAGCCAACTGGACGAGGAAAGGATCAATATAGTCAACTGCTGGACGGACGATATTACCATAACTCTCGGCACTCCCAATGAAGAAAGTGGCAAGTTTGCCTATACCGCATTGGATTCTGCCGTTAACGACCTGAAAGATGGATTCATTGATGTACTGGTCACGGGTCCCATAGACAAGCATGCTATGTCTACCGCTGGATTCTCCTATCCTGGACATACAGAGTATCTGTCTGCACAATTTCAGTCTTCTAAAAGTCTTATGCTCATGGTTGCTGATGAATTGCGCATCGGCGTGGTGACAAACCACCTTCCTGTTTCAGAAGTAGCCAGTCATATCACCAGACAAAGGGTGATGGAGAAAATATTCGCATTAAATCAGACTTTGAAGGAAGACTTTGGTATCGAAAAACCAACCATAGCCGTCATGGGTCTAAATCCCCATGCTGGTGACAATGGGCTGTTGGGTAAGGAGGAAGAAACAGAAATTAGGCCGGCCGTCATAGAATGCAAAAAGAAAGGTGTCCTGGTTGCGGGACCCTATTCGGCAGATGGCTTTTTTGGTTCTGGTCAATATCGACAAGTTGATGCCGTTCTTGCCATGTATCACGATCAGGGTTTGATACCCTTTAAATTGTTGAGTTTTGGTGAAGGTGTCAACTTTACCGCGGGACTTTCAGTCGTGCGAACCTCTCCCGATCATGGTACGGGAGTTCAAATAGCTGGTAAGAATCAGGCAAGTCCATCGTCCTTTCGATCTGCATTGTATACTGCTATGGATGTTTTCCGAAACAGGAAGCGATACGCACAGGAACTTGCCAACCCCATGAAAAAACAAGCCCTTGTAGAAGAGGACCCGGATGCCGTGGATGAGGAAAGCTTTGAAGGAGAAAAGTGAGTTTTATTCTTTCAATCTGTAAATGACAAAATTTTATATAGCTTTGCACTCACTTTTCAAAATCAAACGACATGGCAAACACATTAGAAAAAACACGCTACTCAGACGAAGAGCTGAAAGAGTTTGATGCATTGATCGACGCCAAATTAGCGAAGGCGCAGGATCAATTAGACTTTTATCGTAATCAACTGGAAGAATTGGCGGACAATCCCGATTCGAAGGTTAAGGGATTGGATGATGGTATCGGTTCGCTGGAAAGTGAAAGACTGACGAACATGGCAGTTCGACAACAAAACTTAATCAAGCATCTGGAAAACGCCAAAATCCGAATTAAGAACAAGGTATATGGAGTATGCCGGGACACCGGAAAACTAATCTCCAAGGAACGCTTACGTGCTGTGCCTCATGCGACGCTTAGCATAGGTGCGAAGCAAAATAGATAACATTTAGGGACGATCAGTGTTGTATAGGTTGGTAAGAAATTAGATTATTCTTGAAATTCACTACTTCTCAAAAACTGACGGCACTGGTCATCCTCATTCTCATCATTGACCAGCTATCCAAAATCTGGGTCAAGACCAACATGCAGTACGGTGATCAGCTATCCATTTTTGGAGCTGATTGGGCATATATTCACTTTGTAGAGAATAATGGGATGGCATTTGGACTTTCCCTCGGAGGCAAGATTGGAAAATTGGCACTGAGCCTTTTTAGAATCGGTGCGGTTGGCTTTCTCATATATTTTCTAAAAAGATTGATTCAAACGGGTCAAAACATGGGTGTTTTGATTTGTTTTTCCCTGATCCTGGCAGGTGCCATTGGCAACATATTGGACAGTGCCTTCTATGGGATTATTTTTTCTGAATCCCCCTATCATGGGGGTGTGGCAGAAATGTTTCCTTCTGGAGGAGGGTATGCTAGCTTCCTACACGGTAAAGTGGTAGATATGCTTTACTTTCCAATGGTTGACACCTTTCTGCCTGAATGGATGCCCTTCTGGGGTGGAGAGCGGTTTCAATTTTTCAAGCCCGTTTTCAATATTGCAGACTCATCCATTAGCGTGGGTATCATGAGTCTCCTCATTTTCCAAAGAGGATTCTTCAAAAATGATGAGTTAACCAGAAAAGCGCACCAGGCCCCTGTCCAGGAGCCCACTGCTGATCATACCGAGGAAGAAGAGTAACGCTTCTAATCTATAGAATACATTTATGGACGACCATAAAAGTGATCAATAGCTACTTGTGCTATCTCCACTTTAGGATAGTTTACAGAATAGTGTATAAACTTTCCATCTCTTTCAGCATGTACCAGACCTGCCAACCGTAAAATGCGAAGGTGCTGAGAAGTAATTGATTGCTCAATACGAAGCGTGTTGTAAATCTTGTTTACGTTGATCTTGTGATTTCGATCGATAAATTCGAGAATTTTTAATCGAAGAGGATGTGCTAATGCACGCACGATCTCACAAGACATGTTCAATTGATCGTGATTGAACGTAACCTTAGTTCTGTTCATAGTGTAGTGTTTCTTAGTTTGAAAAGCCTTAGTCAAAAGCAAATATGCATTAAAAAAAATTTATATACAAGGTTACGCATAAAAAAATGCTGTAATGTGTTACCACTTACAGCACCTTAAATTTTTCCTAGGAATTTAGTTACAGTAAAACTACAGTCAAAGTGTATAATTACTTGATATCAAACGCATTCTGATTTAAATTATTAAACAGCAAGTTCTTCTACTAACCTAGAAATTTGAGCAAGTCGATCTTTATCCAATGAATAGTAGATGAATTTGCCCTGTCGTTCAGTTTTTACTACGCCAGCACGACGTAAAATAGCCAGATGCTGTGAAGCAACTGATTGTTCCAATCGAAGTTTTATGTAAATGTCGGTTACTGTCATCGACTCTCCTTCCTCTAAGAGATCAATAATCCTTTGCCTAAGCTTATGATTGACTGCTCTTAGTACGAGGACAGCTTTACGCAGTTCAGCATAATCGAGAAGTATGTCTTTTTTCCCATGCTTCAGAGTGACATTTTCGTTCTTCTGCTTTCTCATATCTAAGTTGTTTTACAATTTTTGGAATCCGCTAATCAACATCGAAAACTGTACCAAAAATCGTAATGTGTTAAAGCGCTCATGAATCAGGGGGAAGGAATACACACTAAACACACAACAAATTTAAAAAAATCTAAATGTATAAACAACAGATAATCTGAGCTATAAGACTTTTTTAGGAGTTGTAATATGAGGGGGTTTTAAATATTGAGGCTTGAAAAAAGTTATATCAGAAAATTCTTTGTTTTGAAACTTATTTTCGGAAAGGCCAATTAAATACGCTGCAGAGGGTCTGATTGAGCAATATTTATACATTTTCCCTTCAAAATTATCCATAAACTTTTCAGCTCCGTCACCTCCAAATA
>JAUILM010000446.1 GCA_030432855.1 Bacteroidia bacterium | reverse complement strand
GGTATATCCTGACAAGTACTGATACATAGGTCAAAGGTCGTGGACTCTGCTCCACTGGCAGAGGAATATACCCTTATAAAATAGGTGGTACCCATACTGAAACTCAGAGTTTTTGAGGGGGAGCCATCTCCACAGGCAAAGTGAGTCAGACTGCCACAGGTCCCGGTCCAGACAGACCAGTACAAAGTTGAAGTAGCGTTGGTCACGTTACTAAAGCTAATGCAATGTTGATCTGAGGTAGCCACGAAAGAAAACCAAACATCGTCATCTTCTTCACCCGCACAAGAGGCTACATCACCTCCCGAAGCGGTGGCAGCAGCCAGTGAACCCGCTGTCACAGCAGCACAAACTCCATCGGCATTCACGGTTAGTGTTATGGCATCAGCACATTCATCATTAGGAGAGGTCGGAAGTGCGGGCAAAGTATAACCTGTTGTAGTGAAAATGCTATGGATTGATTCTAAATCACTATATGAATAAGCCATGTTGATGGCTGCCTGGTAAACCGCATTAGCCGCATCATTTTGAGATGCTGACGATCCGGTCATGCCCAGTCCATTCCAAAAAGCGACATCGGACTTGGTCTGCCCGATAGCATCCCAGATCTTCATCATGGCCGTTGCCCAGATTTGTCCATCAGTGTGGGGCCCACCCCCTACTAATCCACCGGGATATAAAGCTCCATAATTAACTATTCTGCCTGGCCAGAACTCATTATGCCCATCCCAGTTAAATACCCAGTTGTACGCAGGATCTGAAGGCTGCCAGTCTCCCAATGATCGGTTGTAAGAAGCGCACCAGTAGTCACCACAACCTTCGCTCAAGCCATTGACTTGTGAAAGATTGCCCCCTGTCACCCAATCATGGAGTCCATGTCCCAATTCATGGTGAATAACATCGGAATCTTCCGCATCATCCACTCCCCCTTCACCAAAGGCAAGACGTTGGGTGCCACCACCAACATAATTGGAATTGTCGGACCCGCCTAATCCATGGGGATCAAAACGCACACCCCCAGCGTAGGCCGTAGGCATTATATTGAGACCCAGGGTTTCATTAATATACCGCATAGAGGCATCGATGTGATAGTACGTATTGACAGCTTCAAATGCATCATCACTTCGGTTGAAATTCCAGGTGGAACTTGATTGCGAGAAAAGACCCTTAAATGGAGATTCCGTGTCAATTATCTCGGCATACGGTCCCACCAATGAGTAGGTTGAAGCCCCATCAAACGTAATATCTTTTAAGACTTTCATTTGTAGTTCACCATCCAGTTGCGTAGTCGTTGCATCTCCTCCATCTCCAAATCCCGTATCCGTATAGGCAGCATTGGCGCTGGATAATGGATCCGGATCAAACACATTGCCCATGCCATCTACGGGAGGCATCAAGACCTTAGGTGCTCTCGAATTCTCATGTGCGTGCTGGTGGTCCTTATAATAGATCGCCTCATCTTGCAGTTGAATTACCTGTCCTGTATGGGCATTGATCAGAGCCACCCAGTAGCCCAGAGGATCCATGAGGTTAGCTTCTATTTTATAGTAAATATCGGCTTGTCGATTGTGCTCGAAAATCACGAGCTCAATGTCCGTATTCTGCGGTAAGGAAGGGATTCTTAGGCGGCTTCTGAATTCCTGGAGGGCTTCCTGCTCGCTAACCATGGGCGTCACGTCTGATATTTCTGAGAGGTAAGAAAAGTCATTGGTCACAAAAGTCACCTGCTCTTCCGCGTTAATGGTCACCGCTATATCACTTTTGTACACCGGTATTCCTTGCCAGGATTGGTGAAAGCGTATGGTTGTGCCTGCCTGACTACTTCGCACAAAATAGTTTTCAAGGGCATCGATAGATGTAGCGCTTATGCCCAACAGACTTTCATGGGCTAGAAGAAACTCCCGGGCAATGGCAACCGGATCTCCTCCGTTGGTTTTGGATGTGTATTTCAATCCATATAATGTGCGAGGCATGTTTGATTCTTCATCAATCCGCATGTTATTGATATATACGGATTTAGCAGCTGATCCCAGTCTGATTTCAAAATCACGGGATTCCACTGGCTTTTGCGCCATCATTGTCATGGACAATATCACGCCGCCCAACATTAAACAATATCGCTGTAAAGGTAAATGGGAATTCATTCGGTTATTGGTTATTTATATGATCGAAGACAAACTTTCAGATAATTGTTAAGGAAATCCAAAATGCAAATTTGAATATGGCAATAATCAGGCCGCATCACAGGAGACGTTGATCCCAAAAGAACTCCTCCATTTCCAACAGATTAACTTTTGAATGAAAATCCGGATGTTGAGTATTTATTACATAGTTAGATTCCTGAGGAATTAATACTGATGGCACTTCAAGTAAGAGATCTTTACATTCCCTGTACCAGGTGCTACCCAGATTTTGCAGAGCCGGATATGCATCCAGACTTCTCCAATTTTCCGGCAGCATATCCGCTTTGTAGGAAGTAATATGACTTGATGCAGCTTTTTCAACTGCAATCACCAGCATTACGTATTTATAATGATGTGGTTTGATCGCCGATCTATGAGCCAGTAATTCCAGAGAAACCAGGGATCTGGTCGATCCCGTGTAGATCACCCACTCATTATGCTTATTCCATCGATTGGCAAATCCTGACGCAGTCAGCCTGTCTGCATATTTATCCCTAACAATACGGTATAGCTCCAAGATCACACATTGTCTCCATATTCAATACCAGTCAGTCGATCATCAATCAGCTTGATACCACTGATCGTGTACAAAAAGGCTGAAGGTGCCTTCATATCGAAGAATGGATTGGGTGTCTCTATCCAACTGTTGAACTGGTCACTATCTCCGAAAACATCAATGCCATGCTTTAGAAGCGATAATAACATGAGAATATGCTCCTGGATATCTTTACGAAGCACCTTGTCTGAATCCCGATAGGTACGATAGGTCTTTACATTGATATGAAGGAAGTCGGAAAGCTCCTGATCACTAAAATGACTCAGCTCCTTCAGGAGGAGCAGATAATTAGCATTAACTTTGTCAGAATGAACCAACCGAAGTACACCACCGGCATCAAATCCTGCAGGTACCTCCTCCCATATCGCTTGCTGTGCTGCTGCTGTCATACCCCTAATATATCCATTTTTACCTAAACAATCAAGTAATTTTACCGATTTGGACGCAAGAGATATGCAGATAAAAGGTCAGCAACTGTTAAAGACAAATAGACGACAGTTTAAGAAGTTAAGAGACCGAAAAAGGATTGATACGGAAGTAGCTGGTCTACATGACCAGGTGTTCAGCGAGATCGATTGTCTGGAATGTGCCAATTGCTGTAAAACTACGGGACCTCTTTTTACACGGAAAGATATCGAGCGCATTTCCAGGCATTTGGGAATGTCTGCAGCCGATTTCGAAAGCGCCTACTTACAAGTCGATGAAGATGCAGATCATGTACTGCAGGCCCTGCCGTGTCCTTTCCTGGGAATGGACAACTATTGTAGCATCTATGAAGTGCGTCCTAAAGCCTGTCGGGAATATCCTCACACTGACCGAAGAAAGCAAAAGCAAATTTGGAAGCTACATGAAAAGAATCTTGAGATCTGTCCAGCAGTACAACAGATTTTCGAGAGATTACTTGAAATTTAAGGTGGTGTTAACATATCAGGTCTCTGGTAAATCCTTTAAGATCTCCTATCATTGTGAAGGTGAAATCCACGCTGCAGATATCGAAATCTTACCTTAATAAAATACTGCTGACTTGCCTGGTTTTATTGGCGATAAAGGCAGTACTACTTCCTCCGTTTGATATACAACTGCGATCTGAAGAGCCTCGAAGAGCAGTGGTGTCTATGGAAATGATCTTAAGTGGAGATTACATGGTTCCGCACCTCAATGATTGGCCCTATTACAATAAGCCACCTTTATTCAATTGGTTTATGGCGGGTATCATGCAAGTAGCTAGTTCATATGAAGAATGGACCGTGAGATTGCCTGGTCAGCTTAGCTTCCTGATCACGGCAGGTTTAATCTTTCTTCTTTGTCGTCCCTTGATGGGAAGGGACCAGTCACTGATCGCCGCTTTCTTCTTTCTTACCGGGGGAGAAATTTTGTTCTATGGCATTATTATCGCCGGACAGATAGACTTGTTTTATACCCTGTTGGTGTTTGTTCAGATTATATTTCTGTATCGTGGACTCACCACAAATCATGGGAGAAAAAGCCTGACGTTGCTTTCGGTGAGTTATGTATTCATGGCACTGGGCATCCTCACCAAAGGACTCCCATCCATTGCTTTCCAGGGGCTGACTATAGTAGGTTGGTGGATAGCCACCAGGGATTACAGGATTCTGTTCAAACCAGGCCATTATTTGGGCATGCTTGTGGCCCTGCTACTGACTGGAGGATACTTTTATAAATACCACTTAATTACAGGAGAAGGCTGGACGTATGTGATCAATCTGTATAAGGAAGCTGCACAAAAATCTGGTCTGGAAGGAGAGTCTTCCAACGTACTTTCTAATGCGATTGAATTTCCTCTCAACTTCCTCAAGACACTGCTACCCTGGTGTCTCTTACTCTTCGCATTGACCTCCGATAAAATTCGAACCAGGCTCTGGCAATCAGAATTTCATAAATTTCTAATCGTCTTTATTATAGCAAATATCCCCTTGTATTGGTTTGCCGACTATCTTTCGCTCAGATATATCTATCCTTTTATTCCTTTCGCATGTATTTTGTTGGCGGAGTTGATTTCTCATCCAAAGTCTGAGAATCTGGGATCTTTTTTAAACAAGCTTTTTATAGCTCTATTACTTGTAGCTGCATTATTCTGGATTATTGGCCCCATATTACCTCAGGTAGATCAACTACCGTTTGGTTTATGGCAGATCTTTTGGTCCCTTGCATTTCTTAGCATCTCTGTCTTTTTTTGGTACAAATCTTACCGGTCAAGCTGGTTACTGGCCTGTCTTATGGTATTCATGATCAAGATTCAAAGTACCTGGGTTTTCTATCCCCTCAGGAGTCAGGATGAGAGAATCAATAGTCTGACTGCACATGTAGAGCCCATGTTTCAGGCATCAGAGGGACAATCCATATATCTCTTTGGCACACCGGACATCTATGATAGTGACGCATCCCTGGGGCCCTTCACCATTGATCAGGTACGTTTTGAATCGCCCATGCCCGTCTCCTACCAACACTTATATCACATCACTAAGCATCAAGGTTCAGTCATGAAGTTTGAGACCTCTATGCGACCCGGGCAATATTATTTAGCGCGTGAATCAGACGTTAAGGAAATGAATGTCGATATTAGCTATCAATTTGAAGATGACTGGCTACATCATCAGCTAGTCATCTGTAAACTCAAGGAATAATACACTTATGCTCATTGATTCAGCTCAATTATCAGCACTTTCCATTCATGGCATT
>JAUILM010000445.1 GCA_030432855.1 Bacteroidia bacterium | reverse complement strand
GACGATAGTCCTGGAGACCTATTGGTACAATTATGGTCAATCAGAACATAGTCGCTTAAGTGTTTGCGATCTTCAATCAGGAGAGCTAATAAACACGCTTGAAACTGGGTCTAATCTCCGAGATACGGATACGAGTTCTGATAATCTCGGCATTGTTCTCTATAGGGAAAATCAACAATTTGCAATCTCAAGGTATGAAATTTATGACATAAAGAATCTTCAATTGAAAACTATCGGTAGGGTGACGCAAAATCTTCTTGATATAGCGGTTAATTACAGTGAGCAAAGGGTTTACTTAGCTTCGGAGACTGAGCTTACTGCAGTTGACTTTGCTGGGAATCAAATATTCAGGCTGGCATATGAGCCGCAAACATGGAGTTCGGTATCATTATACCCAGATTCAAATTTTTTTCGATTTGAGGAAGACGGAAATGAACGATATTATGATTTAATTAATCAAAAGTTTTTGGCGTTTCCCAAATCACTAAATTATGGTCGAAATGTCGGATCAGGATACTACGAGCTGTATGATGGTGAAAATTTTGTTTGGAAGTCAACAGGACAAAGTTCTTTGATTCACATACCGATTACTCCCAGTTCTTATTTGTTTGATGAAAATTCAAGTGAAATCACTACAATTGATACTGATTATGGGATCGTAACTTGGATGAAACCATCCAACCAATGGTTTCCGAGAATAATTCCAATCAGAGAATTCACGGATTTCAGTGAGACGGTATTGGAAGATCACCGAGGCAATTTGATTGATTATTTTAACACGTCTTATGTTAAATACAATCAGGGGGGACAGTTGGCGACTGTTTCTGAGCACGGTAATGACTATAGGATAGAAGATGGGCATTTGAGACTTTGGGATACTGATAAGCTTGTGCCTGAATACGAATCAGCGAGAATTCGTGATACTTACACTTTAACGAATAATGAGTATGAAGGATTTATTAATCTTGAAATGGGGGTGCCTGATGAAATTGATTTTGGTGACCGACTAGGAGAAGCAGTGAATGCGATTGAAGAAGGGGTGCAAAAAGCCGTATTTGATCCTATTACTCGTACCTTGGTTGAGGTTGATGCGGAAGACCGGCTGCTGGCATCTAGGCTTGATATGAATTACCAGAAATTGGAGACAAGGGATCTCTCTTCTTACCTTTCAGCATATTCTAAATATGGTACATATGCGAATAACTTGCAGATAGTTAAAAGTCTCGGCCTGCTGGTTGTGAGAAACCGCAGTGGTGTTGCCATTTTTGATCTATCAACCTTGTCACTGCTGCGAGAATTCGATGCGTCGTATTTTTCACCAGTAAGTGGTCTCTCCGATCATGGGTTTGATAGTGTCACAATGGCTACCACTGAAAGCGGATATCTTGCTTTAATGGGTGTTGAAATTTCGTCATTCGATGAGGATGGCCCTATAAAAGTTGGTATTTATGATCTTTCGGATTTTCACTTAAGGGAAATTACTCCTCCACTTTTACGAAAAGTGCCCCAAGAACAATTCGAACTGTTAAGATCCAATCGAGGCAATCAACCCTATGGTTATTTTGATATCTCTGAGGATTTAAATCAGATTGCATTTGGGGGAGGGTCAGTGGCTGTCTTTGATCGAGAAGAGGTCATCCAGCGCTACGGATATCATGAATTTGTTCCGGGCAGCGTGGTTGGAGATAAAGTCCCTGTGATCACTGCGCCCAGCAACTCAGTTTTGAGTCCGTGGTATTTGCTTTATAACGCTTGGTTGTATGAGAAGGACAATATTCTATATATAAGTTACCAGGACCATCCGTTTGAAGGATTTCAGGCGGCTCCTTCTTTTGGCTTTCCTTCCCGCGATTATGATGTCTTGGTATCACTATCGCAGGATTCAAGCGTATTGGACCGTTATATCACTATTTCCTCCGGCGGAAATGATAGTGTGCTGCATGGCGCTCGTTTTATCAATGGTGACCTTGTGTTGGCGGGAAGGTATGACGGCAATCTACATTTAGGAAATATTCTATTAACTCCTAGGAGCAGCGACGATGACGGTTACTTACTTCGAGTTAACATGAATGGTGAGTTTATGTGGGCGCATAGGTTGTTCAAAGATATCCAAGCGGTGCGAATGCTCGATAATGAGAGCGTCTTAGTCATTGGCACAGCCATCCGGGATGAGATGACGATTAGTGAGAGTGTTTTTATGGACCGCGCAATTGGGGGGGCGGATCTTGTAGTGGCTCTATTTTCCGGCGATGGGCAGTTATTGTCTTGGAATGTGTTAGGTGGAACAGGTAATGATTATTTAATTCGCGGATGGAGCTTGGATACCGAAACAGGAGTTCTTCAGATAGGAGTTGCTTCTGAAGCAGGAGAGTTTTACCACAATGGTAAAGTAATCTCTAGTAAGAGCGGACCGCAATTTGTTGGCCTTTATTTAAATATAAATGATCAAACAATTTCTAGCTCTACATATTTTGAACCGAGCATGGCTAACAACTTTCGAAATATAGAAATGTCTTTCGCCGCTCCTTCGAGCGCAGAGAGGGGTTTTATCTTTGGAAATTTCTGGGAACAAGGTCTTAAATTTGATGAGAATGTGATATGGCCATTCGTAGTTTCCGGTAACCAATACTTAAGTCATGAAAGTTGGAGTCGTGTATTCAGCTGGAGCGGAGCGGATGGATTCATAGTTCGGACCAATGCCGAGGGCGGCATTCTTTGGGAAACACAAATCAGAAGTCTTGGAAGAACTAGTATCTCCGATGTTGAGCAGGTGAATGATAAGGTATATGTGGCTGGCTCAATTGCTGGATGGCCTGTGATTGAAGGTGTTGGCGTGAAAAAAACACCATTTGTAGGTCTTGAAGGAGGCTTTCTAGCACTTCTTAAAGCAGACACTGGGAAGATTGAAAAATTATATTATTTTTACGACGAAGCTGGGCAGGAAGCTGTCGAAATTTCTGATTTGAGGGCAAATTCTCAAGATGAAATTGAATTCCTCATGGGGGGTGAAGGAGCTACTATTAAGTTTGATCCCTTGTCTGATGTTGGTGAGTTGCATCTTGGAGCAGATTCTGTGTGGACGAGTTTCCATGAAATCATGGAGATTGTTCCTTATATCGTGATAGATAATGGAGATGTATCGGATGGATCTTTTCGCATCTCTTGGAGTCCGTCAATTGAGATGTCACTTCAGGTTTCGGACAGTCTAGTTGGGCCTTGGTATAGGGTAGAGAACGCTAATGCATCCGAAATTAGATTTGGACCATTATCAAAGCCCCAAATTGACAAAGGTACTGGAATGGAAGATTTTTTTACTGAACAGATGTTCTTCAGGCTAAGTACTAAATCACAATGATTTAGAACGTAGTCCAAAAAGAGTTTTACTTCATATTTTGATATCAGCTACAATATGGAAGAGATAAATCTTGATATTTACTTTGAAATATATTTTTTATTCACTAAATTGTTAAAATCAAAATCAATATGTCTAAAAATATCGTTTTTTTACTTGGTCTGAGCATTAGCTTTTTAACTGGATGTGCTCACAAAATCGCTTTTCATGAAGCAGAAGATGCTTCGTGGAAATACCCTATTAATGATAGGGTTCAGGACTCAGGTCTTGTCGTGGTTGTGGATGAAGAGACGGCAAATGCTGAGTACGATTTTAGATCCTTTATGACTGGGGCTGCAAACAAGTGGGTTGTCGAATACGGGAAAATGCTCACACAATTTGCGGACATGGAACTGACTCAGCTGGTGAGTGAATACGAAAGAAAGATGGAGTATTCAGAATCAGTATCCGCAAGTAAAAACCTCACTCTCGTGTTAACAATTCCTGAATATGTGTTTAAGGATTTCAAAGCCCAGATGACTCTTAAGGCGGATTTGTACAAAGAAGGTAAGACTTTAGTATTTTCTCGGGAATATCAAAGCAAAGGTAATTCTGAACTTGCGAAAATGTACTTCACAGGAGCTTTTGGTCAGAAGTCGTCTGTGCGGCAATCGTCTTTAGATACTTTTAAAGAAATTTTTGAACAGTTAAGATCTGACCTGATACAGTCCTATGAGCAGATGTAGCTATACATGCTCTTAAAAGTTGCTGACAAAATTTCGCAAGTAATAGTTTTATTAAACCACTCAATGGATCATGCAAAGCCCGCAGTACTGCGGGCTCTTTTTGTGGTTATGTGTACAAAAATGTTCATTCTACTTTCATATCCCCTTAACAAACTCAGCATTCGCATTCAACCTGAAATATTGAATTCCTGACGATGTATCAATGAGGACATCTATTATCTCAGGTGTCTCAGGAATGCTGTCTTCTGTAATGTCCAATTTGGTCCAGTTGATGGCTTCCAGGTTGGAGGTTGCTTCCAGATCAAACGGCGCTCCGTCAAGAGCAGGCCAGGATATCAAGAGCTGGGTTGAGCCGGTTTCTGGTTTTGTGATCTGTAGACTCGGTGTGAGAGCGATGAATTGAGCGCCGACTCTTGTCTGCCCGTCAGCGGAGCCATGTACGAAGACTTCATAGGCTTGAAATGATAAATCACTCTGCGCTGCCGTGAAAATTCCATCATTGGCAGCTACGTCAAATCCTTCTCCATTGTCTAGCAGAGATAATTGAAATGAATCTCCATTAGCTCCACGTAACTCAGCTTCAATTTCAAAAGGTTCGGCTGCTTCGCGTCCGGACAGCGCTCGACGATTTTCGGGAGTTGAATTGCTTTCGAGAATGGATGAGGTGATGATGATGGATCTTGAGTCGCTATCCACGGTCGTATCGAAAAGTAGTTGTTTTTCTGAATCAAACTCAAAAGTTGCTGTAATCGCGGTTTGAGGCAGTTCGCTCCTGTTGAGGAATTCAACTAAAAATGTTTCTCCATTCGGGTTTTCAATGATATGTGTCTGAAAGAAATTCGGATATGTCCCTGGATCTCTTGACAGCTCTGAAAGCTCTTCACCCACTGAGTTCAGGATTCGAGATTCAATTTCAGGATGGTCAATGACAACATTCACGAATGCTCTTGAGTCTGTTGTCATGATGGTGTTGGTTCTGTATTCCATGGGTTCAAGATGAATCGCTTCAGCTGAAATCAAGTCCATAGGTAATGCTGAAAGTTCTTCGTAAATTCCACCTCCTTCAGAAGGTGAAACGTCACCGATCACCGTTAACTCCGGAGTTTCCGATTCATCTAATACATGCTGAATAAAGCCAGTGAAGATCTCTGGTTTTCCTGTCATTTCAGAATGCGAAGACTCAACAATCAGTTGTTTTGAGATTAATAATGAGGATGCATCGTTGGTAGCGCCTGAGCTTGAAAAATCAATATAACCATCATTCAGGGGATTATTGTCAATGAACACAAGCTCTGAGTCTTCAACTGTATTCAATATACCTCCTGCAGCTGAAAAGGTGACATCTCTTTGATCCTGGATTGCTGTATTGA
>JAUILM010000444.1 GCA_030432855.1 Bacteroidia bacterium | reverse complement strand
AATCAAGTACCAATTATCGCTTTGCTTCCAAACTTTGAGAGGTGTCCCCAAGATGGATTGAGTGGATAATTCACCCGAGTGTTTTGGTATACTTCTAATGTTACATACCGATATGTTCACCAAAGCGGATTGAGATGCCAATACTTCTATTTCATCTCTAAAGTCAATATTTTTTTCTTTCAGGGTCTGTAGAAGGATGCCTTTAGCCTCAGGCAAATTCGTTTCGCCAGTCAGTAGCACCTGGGTACCGGATTTTGCCATGATATCAAATATGGCCACACGCTTGTCAGGTGCGTATTCATCTTTGACGTCGATAATTATGGATTCTACAGTCTCCTGTCCAAACAGCATTTGACCGGAAAGAAGAAAAAAAATCAGTACTGACTTCCATCTCATCTCTTCACACGTTTGATTAGTATGTTCTTTTATTTACCATGTTATTTGATAACTGTATGAATCGTTATCATTCTTGGTGTCCTCTGCTTTCTTACTTTCTGACGTTTCATACACAAATTTGGTTTGGGTGATCTTTCTCGGAGGTATTTTGAAATGTATATGAACCGTCTTATGGAATTGTGCTTTGACCTTTCTTGTCCGCGGTACTTTAAACTTCAATAAACGAACGACACGTTCGGCTTCTTCATCACAACCATATCCCAGTCCGGCAATAACATGTGTTTTTACAACAACTCCCTTATAGTTAATTGTATATCGGATATGTACCGTACCCTCAATCCCCGCCTCAAGTGCCTTAGGAGGATATTTCTTGTTCTTCCGAAGAAACTCCTGCATAGCCTTAGTTCCTCCCGGATAGTAAGGTTTCTTAATAAAATGCTTATCCTCAAGCTCTTTCTTCATCCGATCGATGCGCTTCCTGATTACTACGCAATATCCGAAAAGCAAAGAAATTTAACATCTCCTCCACTTCATCGTATTGCTCACCATGCACCTCGATGTCAGTGAGCCTGGGTAGATGTTGTGCAAAAAAGATGTGATTATTTGCCATTTCAAACATATTGCTAGCCAGCGCATGCGGATAAGGAAATGTAGGATTAATCTCCAATATAACACCTCCAATAGTCTTAACTAACTGCTTGTAATTGAGAAATAACCCAACATTATTTTCGACATCAACAGACTTGGTGTGATAAGCTTTCATTCCATCAGAGATCACAATACGATGCAGTAATCGCTCATTGATATAGTCTATGGCTGGATTTTCCTTAATGGCAGAAACAAGATTATGAATAATGATCCGAAGCTTTTCCTTTGGATCAGAGACATTGGTCGTTCCTATTTCAATAAGGTAGCTGACCCATTCCCAGTACCAGCATACTAGAAAGATCAAAAGAAGGTGCTTATTCTTGAAGTATCGATAGACTGATGCTTCAGTAGAACCCATACGTGCCGCCAGCTTCTTGAAGGTAAAATCTTCAAACCCTATTTCATCAATCAACTCAATGCTGAATTTGAGGATCTTACGACCCAGGACCGTCTCCTGAGGATCCCGGAGGAAGAGACTTTCGTTCATGGAAAACCGTACTCCTAAAGCCATCTAGTAAAATTTAACCACGCTCATCAAAGTTAAGAGTTTCTACCCGAACGAACAAAGTTTCACTTTATACGTTAATAGTATTGCTATTATATGCGATAGTGTATATATTTGCCACCGAAATTAGAGAGTGTGTTCAAAAAACTGACTATTCTTCTTTTCATTGTTTCATCAATTTTGCAGATCACGACTGCAATAGCTGTCTCTTCAGATGATCATGCAGACTATGTTTTGGAAGAGACATCCATGGTGTCGTATACCTACGCCATATATGAAAGGGAGATAGATGATCTGGATCAGGAGAACACTACAGTACCTTACCAAGCATCAATTGCATCAGATATGCAAACGATGACCAGCCATTACTATCCGATTTCTGACACGGACACTTTCGTACCCTGCATATTTCCACCTCCCGAACAGCCCAAGGTATAAACAGGCACATCCAGGAGATTCCATTTCTGAAGTAACAAACATCAACTAGAAAATTCTTAAACAAGAAGGTAGAGGTCAAAAGGCCAAACCTATTTTATCAATCAAACAATCATGAATTCAAAAATTGACCTTTCCATTTGGAAAAATCTTAAATCTGATTTACCCGCCAGTATTGTGGTATTTCTGGTAGCAGTACCTCTATGTTTGGGTATTGCACTGGCATCAGGCGCTCCACTCTTCAGTGGTATCATTGCAGGCATTGTCGGTGGTATAGTGGTGGGAGCCCTTAGTGGTTCGGCACTTGGAGTAAGCGGTCCGGCGGCTGGTCTGGCTGTGATCGTATTAACATCTATTGAGGAACTGGGAGGATTCGAAATCTTCCTTATGGCAGTGGTACTTGCCGGCGTATTCCAGTTTTTACTGGGTATTGCCCGTGCCGGGATCATAGCCTACTATTTCCCCTCTTCCGTCATCAAGGGAATGCTGGCAGGTATTGGTGTAGTCATCATACTAAAGCAGATTCCGCATGCATTCGGATATGATAAGGACTATGCGGGTAGTCTGGCTTTTGCTCAACCGGATCAACATAATACGTTATCGGAGCTATACTATATGTTTGAAGCG
This sequence comes from Bacteroidia bacterium, assembly GCA_030432855.1. Classification (GTDB taxonomy): domain Bacteria; phylum Bacteroidota; class Bacteroidia; order Chitinophagales; family Saprospiraceae; genus JABDMH01. The sequence goes on along the minus strand of JAUILM010000444.1, from coordinate 2,840 downwards.
ATCAGTCCGGCAGCAATTATTATTGCCGTAGTCTCAATGATCATCTTGATACTTTGGGAAAGGCCCTTCATGAAGAATATGTCGTTTACACGCATCATTCAGGGTCCACTTGTGGTAGTTGCACTGGGGATTATCCTTAATATGATCTTCGCTAATACAAGCATTGCTCTTAATGCCGAACAGATTGTATCACTACCCGTTGCAGAAAGTATTGGAGGATTTTTCTCACAATTTACTTTTCCTGACTTTTCACAATGGTCCAATCCTGCAGTATACACGGTAGCTTTTACCATTGCAGTCGTGGCTAGCCTTGAGACTTTACTCTGTCTGGAAGCGACAGATAAGCTGGATCCTTACAAACGCGTATCTCCGGCAAACCGAGAGCTCAAGGCACAGGGAATCGGTAACCTGATTTCCGGATTGATAGGTGGTTTGCCTGTCACGCAGGTGATCGTTCGATCCAGTACCAATATTCAGTCAGGAGGTAGAACCAAAGTATCAGCGGTGGCGCATGGTATTCTTTTGCTAGGGTCCGCGATGGCTATCCCGATGGTACTCAATCTGATTCCATTGGCATCTCTGGCAGCCATCTTGTTTATGGTGGGATTTAAGCTTGCAAAACCAGCCCTCTTCAAGGATATGTACAAGCAAGGGTGGTCTTACTTCGTACCTTTTGTTGTGACTATACTTGGGATCGTCTTCACAGATCTTTTGATGGGAATTGGTATGGGGCTGGCCGTAGCAGTATTCTTCTTGTTGTACAACAATTACAAGAAACCGTTCTTGTTTGACAGTGACGACCATATAGCAGAGAATGGAACTATCCGACTACAGCTTGCAGAAGATGTCACCTTCTTAAATAAAGCCAATATTCAAAATGCCCTGAGTCATATTCCGGAAGGCTCTCGTGTAGTCATTGACGCCACCCAATCTGTAAATATTGATAATGATGTGGTGGAGATTATAGATGATTTTAAGACACAGGCAAGGGTCAAGAATATTGATCTAAGTATACTGGATAGAAAGCAGCGTGGAATGGCTAAACCTCCAGTGAAGAAATTCCAATATGCAGTAACTCAACAAAGTAAGTACCCTAACAAACAATTCTCATCCAACTAAATATCAAGATACAATGGATTCTACGAATAATAGCACCGTAGCGGCTACGATGACAGCCGAACTACAAAACACTCTTACACCTACACTTGCTGTGGATATGCTCAAGCAAGGCAATCGCCGATTTCTGGACCAACAATTTCTTCAAAGAAATTATTTGGACCAGGTCGAACAAACAGCCTCAGGCCAATATCCGATCGCAGCTGTAGTAAGCTGTATTGATTCCCGGGTTCCTGCCGAAACCATTTTTGATCAGGGAATTGGCGACATTTTTAGCGTACGCATCGCTGGAAATTTCATAAATGAAGATATCCTCGGCAGCCTGGAGTTTTCATGCAAACTTGCTGGTGCCAAGGTGATTGTAGTCCTGGGACACACCTCTTGTGGTGCTGTAAAGGGAGCCTGTGATCATGCTGAACTAGGCAACCTTACACAGATGCTGCATAAAATTAAACCTGCGGTGGATGCGATCGAAACGGCACCTGGTGTTGACCGTTCATCTGCCAATATTGACTTTGTAAATGAAGTCGCCTGGGAAAATGTGCGTCAATCTGTTGATGCTATTAAATCAAATAGTGCAGTACTCAGCCAAATGCTTGAAGAGTCTGAAATAGATATTGTGGGCGCAATGTATGATGTGAAGACCGGCAAGGTAACCTTCGCTGATAGTAGCGTCTTAGCATAAGTGACAGATTGCCTTACACTCTATGATAGTCCTTATGTGCTTAACGCATATAAGGACTATTTTTTTCAGAGTAGGTCAGTATACGTTAATTTATTCCACTATTGGTACCGTCATATGACTGACTTACAGATAATTACTTAATTTGGTACCGATATAAAGTCAAATCCATACTTGGCAGCAGAAATCAATAAAGAAATAGTAAGTCGGATGATCGCACGGGATGAAGCAGGCTTGCGGTTGCTCTATAAACACTATTCTGACGCATTGTATGGTATTGCATTGAGAACTCTTCGCCAGAATGAGGCGCATGCAGAAGATGCCTTACAAAAATCCTTCCTTAAGATTTGGAACAGCATCAATCAGTTTGATGAATCGAAGTCCACTTTGTTTACCTGGATGTCAAGGATCACACGTAATACGGCAATAGATATCAGCCGATTGAAATCATTTCAGGCAGAACAAAAATCCGAAACGGTAGATCCTAACGTACATAACTCTGAAGTGACCACGATCAAAACTGAAACACTCGATTCTTCAGCACTTCTGGAAGGGCTGGATGACAAGTACTCATTTGTTCTGGAGCATCTCTATCTCAAAGGATATACCCAAAAAGAATTGTCCGACGAATTTGATATTCCACTCGGCACAATCAAAACCCGAGTTAAGAAAGCCATTGACATTTTAAGATCCCGTTTAAAAAATGAAAAGAAGACCTTTTTAGGGCTATTTATATTGATAACTATATTGATTTTAATCTTTTATTAAGTGACACTAGAGGAAATTAGAGCATCAGGTATACTGGAGCAATATGCTTTACAGTTGCTCTCTGAGGAAGAAACTCGGAGAGTAGAAGCCTATATGCAGGAATTTCCCGAGCTGACCCAGGACTACCTTGAGATTCAACATGCCCTCCAATCCTTTGCTCAGGCAAAAGGAATTGCACCTAGAAAAGGCCTGGAAGAAGAAATTATTTCTTCCATAAAGTCTGACAAAATTATTCCGCCGAAAGAAAAACCTGATAATTCTAATCCTTTCCGAT
>JAUILM010000443.1 GCA_030432855.1 Bacteroidia bacterium | reverse complement strand
ATGTTGGTATCGGCGTATTCCTTTCCAATCCCTTTCACGAGGCCCATGACACCTGACTTACTAGCTGCATATCCGGCCATCCCGGGATTACCCTCGCGACCTCCAATCGAAGCGATCAGCAAAATCCGACCATAGTCGTTTGCCAGCATATGAGGTATGCTGTATTTAGTCATAAGAAACGATCCATTGAGATTCACATCGACCACTTTCCTGAAGTCATCGTATGAATAGTCAGAAATCTTGATAGCGTTCGGACCTGCAATACCGGCCGCATTGACCATCACGTCTAATTTGCCGTACTGCTCTACCACCTGGTCGATAGATTGCTTTACACTTGCCTCATTTGTGATATCCACCACCTGATAATCCGCATTGAAACCTTGTTCTTTCATCGAGGAAGTGGCTTTCCTGAGGTCTTCTTCCAATACATCAAATAAGACCACGGTACCTCCTTCACTGGCTATCCGAATAGCTATACCTTCCCCAATACCACGGGCACCCCCGGTAATGATGGCCACCTGGTCCTTAAATCGATCCGTCATGTATATGTTGATTACGTATGTTTAATTTAGACTGCACCCTGACTGTGCTGGATTAAGCCTTCAAATTATCAATTCTTCAGGAAATCTGGGTCATCGATGTGCCATTATTTGCCAGTATCGCACCGAGCGAAGTCCTGAAATAGAAAAGAGCCATCACTGTACAATGATGGCTCTCCGCTGAGCGAAAGACGGGATTCGAACCCGCGACCCCGACCTTGGCAAGGTCGTGCTCTACCAGCTGAGCTACTTTCGCAAAACCTCTTTTAAAAAGAGGACTGCAAATATATAAAAGGATCGCTTTACACAAACTTTATAGGAAAGATATTTTTTCATTTTCAATCACCTTGGTTTGCATTTGGGGTCAGGATTAACAAGGCCGCATTTACATTAGACCTGCAAAAAAAAGTATGCATCCAAAGCTGAATGCATACTTGCTAATAAATGGCAGTAATCTAGTACTTATGCGTGGACAAAATGTCTGAGTCCACCAGCTAGCTGATTTGATCAAAAGCCTGCTGTAAATCTTCTTTAATATCATCTATGTGTTCAATGCCTGCCGAGATCCGCAGCATACTGGGTGTGACACCGGCAGCTGCTTGCTCTTCTTCAGAAAGCTGTTGATGTGTGGTGGCTGAAGGTTGAATGATCAACGTCTTGGCATCGCCTACGTTGGCCAGATGACTGATCAATTTGAGACTATCTACAAATTTGGTGGCATTTGCCTTGTCACCTTTGATAGTGAAAGATAGAACGCCTCCGAATCCATTATTCAGGTATTTTTTTGCATGCTCATGAGTCGAATTACTGGGTAAGCCTGCATAGCTGACAGATTCCACCTGATCGTGACTTTCTAGCCACTGAGCAAGTGCCAGTGCATTATCCACTGTGCGCTGCACTCTCAGAGATAATGTCTCCAGACCCTGAAGGAGTAAGAATGCATTAAATGGACTCAGCGCCGGGCCATAATCCCGCAATCCCTCTACCCGGGCACGGATGATGAAGGCAATATTTCCAAATGGACCATCAGTGCCAAATATATCCCAGAATTTCATGCCGTGATACCCTTCGGAGGGCTCCGTGAATTGTGGGAACTTACCATTTGCCCAGTTAAAATTGCCGGCATCCACGATCACTCCTCCGATCGATGTACCATGACCACCAATCCACTTGGTGGCCGACTGTACCACGATGTTAGCACCATGCTCGATGGGGCGACATAGATAGCCACAGGTACCGAAAGTATTATCGACGATGAGCGGAATCTGGTGTTTCTGAGCGATTGCAGCTATTGCCTCAAAGTCGGGTACATTAAAACTGGGATTGCCAATCGTTTCAAGATAAATGGCTTTTGTGCCCTCATCAATTTTTGCCTCAAAATCAGCCGGGTCGAGGCTATCAGCAAAGCGGGCTTCGATGCCTAACCTCTTAAAGGTGACCTTAAACTGATTATAGGTGCCACCATATAAATTAGGTGATGAGACAAAGTTGTCTCCAGACCCCATAATATTTGTAATCGCCAGAAATTGCGCCGACTGTCCTGAAGCAGTTGCTAAGGCAGCGGCCCCACCTTCCATGGCGGCCACTCTTTTTTCGAAAACATCTGTGGTAGGATTCATGATCCGGGTATAGATATTTCCAAATTCCTTAAGGGCAAATAGATTGGCACCGTGCTCTGAATCTTTAAAAGTATAGGATGTAGTTTGGTAAATAGGTACCGCTCGGGACCGGGTGGTTTCATCTACCTCCTCTTGTCCGGCATGCAACTGTAGTGTTTCGAATCGATAATTTGACATATTAATCGCTTGATTAGTTTGATGTAATGTTTGTAATCTTATTCTGTGTTTGAAGATTAGAAGAAGAGGATTGAAAATAGAATAATTGGTCGTGATATCATAAGATAGGCCAACAAACGATTGGATTCTTCACTTTTTCTGATTAGAAATAGTTACATACTGGAGAAAGGCTCTGGCCGGATTTCTCTGAAAAATGCCAATGATCAGGTCATTTAATGCCTGAATGTCTCAATACGGGCATCATAAGAGAATAAATATTCACTATTACTCACACAAGGGCAGTTATCACGGGATTTGATCTACTCATACTCTGATTTGATCAATTATCAGTTTCTAATGTCCACTTAAATTTTATCTTTCATTAATGCACATAGCCAGGCTATGGGTATGAGAAACTGCTGAAATCAAACTACACTCGATTTGAAAACTAGACTACCTCGCAACAGTTGCGGGAAATGGTGTTGGGTGCCACTATTTACTGCTGTCGCACTCATCTGCCTACCGGGCTGCCTCGATACCATCGAATTGGACCTGCCGTCCCAAAGTTCAGGAAGACTGATCATCGAAGGATCGATCGAACGATCCGATAGCTACCATGTACGCGTGGCCGTACGTAGGACCTTTGAGAATGAGGATGTGATTCTGCTACCCGATGAAGATCCGGTGATTACATTGATGGTTGATGATATTGAGGCCTTCAGCCTACAAAATAATCAGCCTGTCACCCTTCCCATTAGTGCTTTTCACGAAAACTATGGCGGAGATCTCAATAGTGCCTTTCATATTGAAGTGAGTATGCCGGATGGTAACACCTATCAATCTGAACCTGAACGAATCATTGAGAGTGCTCCTTTAGGGGTAGTGAGTTCGGGTTACGCCGTCCGTACCGAATTGAACAATCAAAACAATATTGTCGAAGCCGATTATGTGGAGGCGTTCATCTCGGCCCCTTTGGTCAACGACGATGGAAAGAAAGTTTCGATGCGATGGGATCTGAGCGGTGCTTTCGAATATCGGGAAGTTCCCTGTGATGACAATCCCTTTTTCATGTCCAGGTCCTGTTATGTGGACGTGCTGAATCGAAAGAACGAAGTCAATATCCTGATAGGTAGTGAGACGGGAGGAGACCAAATCAATAAACTCAAGATTGGAGAGGCGGTAGCAGATTACAAATTCTGGTCTTCCTATTATTTTACGGTAGTTCAAAAAACCCTTTCAGACCGAGCGGCTGAGTATTGGAGTCAAATTGCTTCCAGTATCTCCCGATCGGGGACCATCTTCGATGTGCCTCCCGGGAGAGTTTCCACCAATATTTTCAATACCACAGATGTCCATCAGGATGTACTCGGCTATTTCTATGCCTCTGCTATCGATACCCTTCGCCACCGAGTACCCCGGGAGAATGTAGGAGAACAACTGCACCAGTGTGCGCATGAGGATTTTCCCAGACCAGGTCATTGCTGTGATTGTGCCTCTACCTATGGGGCTGAAACCTTAATAAAACCATCTTACTGGCAATGAATGACATGAAGCTAATCCTACCGTCGAGAGTTCTCATGAAGCTACTGTTTCCCGTACTTTTAGTATGTTTCTGTCAGACGGGTATGACTCAGACTTCATCGACACCAAGAATTACTCTGCAGGCGAATAATATTTCGTTGGGGGAATTCAGGTCACTGATTATGGACAAAACCTACTACCGGGTTTTCATCCAACCGGATATTGAGGCACCTACTCTCTCTGTGAATGCTGAGAATGAAACCGTTCCGGATATCTTGAGATCGGCTCTGGCGGGTACTAATCTGGACTTCATCGCATACGGTGAGATAATCATCGTCATTGGTCTCAGGTCTGACCTTAATACGCAGCAATCGGCATCCTATTATCAGGCGTTGGAAGAAAGTCTCAATGTCTCGGAGACTGAAGATGAATCCGAATTTGTCATTGGCACCATTGACAACCTGATCCCTGGACAAAATCCTATCATCTCGGGCGAAATACTGGATCGTGAAACCGATGAACCGATCATAGGTGCTACCATGCAGGTACGGGAGTTGGGTATTGGAACCACAACAGATGAAGTAGGAAAGTATGAGCTGCAATTACCGCCTGGATCCTATAGCCTGGATCTGCAATACATCGGATACCGCAATCAACAGGTTCCCATTAAAGTGATCGGAAATGGAAGTCTTGATCTCACTATGGATAAGGGGGCAGTCACGTTAGACGAGGTAGTGGTAGAAGCCCAGTCCCGCGATGAAAACGTACAGTCGGTCCAGGTGGGAGTGACCCGGGTCAGTATGAAAGACATTGAGAAATTGCCCAGTTTTCTGGGAGAGGTAGATGTAATCAAGGGGCTTCTGTTGCAGCCTGGTGTCAGTACCATAGGCGAGGGGAGTGGCGGATTCAATGTGAGGGGAGGCAATGTAGATCAAAATCTGATCGTGGTCGATGAGGCGATCATATTTAATGCAAGTCATGCATTGGGATTCTTCAGTTCATTCAACTCTGACATTGTCAGTGATGCCACTTTATATAAAGGAAATTTGCCGGCTAATTTTGGTGGAAGAGTAGCTTCAGTACTGGACGTAAATATTCGGGATGGAGACTTTCAGAAGGTAGGACTGAAGGGTGGATTAGGCCTCGTTTCCAGTCGATTTACACTGGACATGCCACTTAAAAAGGATAAAACCTCTATTCTGATCTCAGGTCGTAGCAGTTATTCGGACTGGCTGCTGAAGCAAATAAATGTGCCCGAAGTCAAGAATAGTTCGGCTTTTTTCTATGATGCAAATGTGCGTTTGACACATCGATTTAATGAACGAAATTTCATCTCCGTATCAGCTTATTCTACACAGGATGATTTCACGTTTAACGAGGAGTTTGGATTTGATTATAATACCCTGGCCCTGCAAGCAAACTATCAGAAATTATTTGGCAATAATGTGCTTTCGACATTAAGTGTAGTAAAGAGTCGGTATGAGAGTGCCCAGCTGGATTTAGCAGGAACGGATATGTCGACACTGGATATTGCCAATGACTATTTAAAAATTAAAGAAAACGTCAACATAGAACAGGGGGCCTTGTCAGCAGATGTGGGTGCCTCCGTGATACTTTACAATCTTGAA
>JAUILM010000442.1 GCA_030432855.1 Bacteroidia bacterium | reverse complement strand
GCGAAAATGCGTAGTGAAAGTGGTAGTGAGAATCCGATTCTATTACACACCAACATGGAGACAGGGCATAGTGGTGCCTCGGGCAGATTTAAGCGCCATCGGGAGACCGCTTTGGAATTTGCTTTTCTATTATGGCTGCTGGAAGAGAATAATTAATCGGGAGGTAAGAGCTTATTGTAAATGGACACCAGTCGGGGCACCTCAGTCTCCCAGGACCAAGCTTTTCTTGCGAGTTGGGCAGACTGATGGAGACGTAGCCATTTCCCGCTATCATTCAGTAGATTATTCAGTGTCCTGCCCAATGTCTCGGCCTGCAGATCTTTAACCAGGATGGCAACCTCATGTTCGTGGTTAAAGGTGGCATAGGTCGGGAAATCCATTGTCACCTGCGGTATGCCAAGCTGTACATAATCAAAAAATTTGTTGGCCAGTGAGTACCGATAGCTCAGCGACTGATCCTCCAGCAGGTTGATGCCAAGGTAACTTTCACGCAATACATTTAGAACCCCTTGCCGGTCTAAGAATCCGGTAAACCTTACCTTATTCTCAAGCTTTTGGTCTTCTACCTGTTGTTTCAACATGTCCTCTATGTCTCCCCTACCCACCAGCCAGAGTTCGGCTTCTATATCATGCATGGCATCTATCATCTGCTCCAATCCCCGGCCCACATTTAGTACCCCCACATATACAATGCGACGTTTACGATTAGCAAATTGCTCCTGATTTTGCATCAAAGGATAGTTGTGTATCACCTCGAAATCAACTCCGTACTTGTTAGAAAGAGCCTCAGCAATCGGAGCTGATACCGTATATCGCCCATCTGTCATGGGGAGACATCCATGTGCGATGCGCTCCCAGATATGCCTGACAGTAGGTCGGCCTATTAATTCGGGTACTTCTTCAAACCATTCATGAGCATCCAGTACCACTTGCTTACCTCGCAATCTTCCTACCAGCACGGCCGGAAGCAAAGTATCATAATCAACAGCATTGATTACGTCCATTCTCCGGAAAAGCAGATAGAAAAACAGTTGGAGATTATACGAAAGGTAGAATAAGAAGCCTTGATGAAATGGCACCCACAATCTTACTGTGGCAAATACAAAGGAAGGCAATGCTTTCGAATCTGGTTTTTTACGTCCTACCAGGGTCACCTTATATCCATGGGTTTGCAAGGTATCACATATCCGGATCATACGTTGATCCTGCGATATATCGTTGGTGACCAGACAAATGACTCGTCTTCCGCTCATTGGGCCAATTGAATTTGGTCATCAGTTTTAATCACTTTTTCCTCCATCAGGAGCAACTGAAGAATTTGATGGATCAGTGATTGCGGATACTCATCCAGTTGCCGGGTAATACCCGAGATTCGTTGTGGATCAGAGGTCAATGTCTTTAGCACTTTCTCGGTGATTAATTCAATGCTCTCCCCTTCTATTTTTCGTATTCTGTTCTGCATGGCACAGTAGTCACAGACACCGCAATCATCTTCGACTGGTACGTCAAAGTACTCCAGTATAAACCGCTGACGACATACGCCGCCATGCACATATGAGATGAGGGCGTCAATGCCTTTCCGGTATCGCTCTTTACGGAACGATAGTAATTCCGTGTCTATAAGCAGATTTTCATGCGAAACTCTTTCCCGTAGCATGGTCAGTTGGCCACTGTCGCTTTGTTCGATATATTCTAAAACGCCATCCGCATGCATTTCTTTGAGAGATGCCTTGACTTTGATGATGTCAATGTGTAAAAACGAGGCCAATTGCGACTCCCGGACGGGTACCAGATCGGCCAAAATCCCCTGGTATAAACGAAGAAGTGCCCGGATAATGGGGTCTCTGGCTTTATTGCGCAACTGATAGTCGTACAAGGTGTCTTTCTCCACCAAAAACTGAACTTTTGAGGGCTCGAAAACGGTTTCTGCCAGGTGGATCCATCCGCTTTGCTCCAGTATCTTTAGAGAATTATAGACAGTAACCGCACTGAGATCAAAAGCCTTTACAAATTCTTCCAGCTCAAAGCGATACGTAACTCCCAGCCCCCCACCTATGGCCAATTTGAAATAGTTGCCCAGTCCCCGATAAATCCTCCTTATTACAGCAAGATCCGGGAAAGACTGTTCATATTGATTTTCCAGACGAAGCACATCACTCGGGTGAAATAGTTGTAGGGCATAGGCCTCCTGTCCATCACGTCCGGCACGTCCAGCCTCCTGATAATAACTTTCAAGGTTGTCGGGAAGATCGTGATGAATCACCATGCGGACATCCGACTTGTCAATGCCCATACCAAAAGCATTTGTGGCCACCATGACCCGAACGTCCCGCTGTAGGAAAGCATTTTCACGCCTGACACGCTCTACCCGATCCAGACCGGCATGGTAGTAGGTAGCACTCAATCCCTTCTTGGCAAAAAATCCAGCCAGTTCACGACACATTCTCCGGGTTCGCGCATAGACGATCGCACTCCCTTTCTCCTGATGTAAAAGTTTGAAAGCCCTCTGCGATTTGTCCTCCGTATGCAGTACTCCAAACTTCAAGTTAGGTCTCGTAAATTGTCCCTGCACCACCACCGGATCCTTAAGTTGCAACCGTTTTACAATGTCGGTCTGCACCTCAGCGGTAGCTGATGCAGTCAATGCAATACACGGACACTTTTTCAACTCGGACCTGACCTCCGCTATAGACAGATAGGCGGGCCGAAAATCATACCCCCACATACTGATGCAGTGTGCTTCATCAACTACCAGCAGTGAGACTGGGAGCTGCGGCATACGCATTAGAAAATCCTTACTCTGTAATCGTTCGGGAGAAATGTATAGCAGTTTGGTATCTCCGAAAGCTGCATTATCCAGCAGCCTTTCTATTTCACGGCGATGCAGTCCGCTATGCAGGCAATCCGATTTGACACCTCTCTTTTTCAATTGAGCCACCTGATCATTCATCAGGGCTATGAGAGGAGACACAACCAAAGTCAGGCCCTCCATCATGAGCGCCGGCACCTGAAATGTCAAAGATTTTCCACCACCTGTAGGTAGCAGAGCCAGCGTATCGCGGCCTGATAGTACGGACTGAATGATTTCATACTGGAAAGGTCTAAAATCATCATATCCCCAGAATTGGCGTAATATCTTACGAGCTGCATCCTGCATACCCGGTAAAGATAGCACGTACTATGCAACCAAAGTGAAGTAGGATCTGAACGAACTTGTCTTTAGAAATCTGAGGGACAGTTACCTAGTCCTCCAAAAAGATCATAAAAATGGTAGGAGATCGTAATGTTGCCGATGAAGTACCAGTCATTGAATTTTGGATCCCCCCGTAAAGCCCCTTCGGGTCGGATCTGATTTTCAGGATCCCGGGTGATGTATGTAGGATCCGAAAGATTAGCTGCAGTCGTAGACCGTTGAGTGGCGAGATCAGCATAGACCGGATATGCACCACTCACATCATCCAGATAGTCTGTAAAGGTCAATCTGGCACCAAATTCGGCAGCGATCGTTATTGAAGGTGAAAGTGCGTACTTGATACCTCCCCCGAAAGGAATAGCAAAAATATCCAGGCTGTAGAATTCGTCGTATCCGTCCAGGCCTTGTCCTTCTGTACCCAACGGCTGTAATTCTACCAGCCGCCCCTGATACTCGGCTTTCGGCGTATAATGGGTCAATGCGATACCTGCAAATGCATATGGTGAAATACGCTTATAAGCAGTCGGATCATAACCAGGCCAGCTAAACTCGGCCAAAGCGGCTATCTCACCGTATGGCGCTTCAAAGCTAAGACCTCTGGCCCTTCTATCTGCACCATCAGCAGCAGTCATTGTGCCATAGGTAAATGAAAGTCTGGCGGCCCAATTTTCGTTGAAATTCTGCCGGACAAACAGACCTCCGGCAGGTCGAATATTTGCAAACTTATCACCAATTGCTTTGGGAGAGAGATCTCCCTCGTAAACCGTGCCTCCGAGGATTAATCCACCTTCGAAGAACTGACCTTGTGCGACCATGCTACAGCAGAGCAGAAGGCCCACTACTAAATATCGAAGCGAGCTGTGTATCATTTCGTCCTTTTACCTCGTTAATCTTTTATTAATTCCTACGGATACACAAGCATAAGAGGTACTTTGCGTGTTATCCTGATCATTCACTCTCTATCTAAACAAATATTTAGCCAAAGTTATTTTCTATAATAAAATAGACACATGCATTTAACAAAATTCTCATCCATCATCCTATTCACTCTTTTTGTGGGTTTCCAGGCCCTCGGTCAATACAGTGCACCCGAAAATTGGTTTAATCTCGATCCCCAGGTCAATAAAATAAATGGAGTCAGCAGTGATCGCATGCACGAAGAAATCCTCAAGGATGTACCTGCCAAGAAAATCATAGTGGCTGTAATTGATAGTGGTGTAGACCCCGAACATGAAGATCTAAAGGATGTCATGTGGGTAAATAAAGATGAAATTCCGGGCAATGGAATTGATGATGATAATAATGGTTATGTAGATGACATTCATGGTTGGAATTTCATAGGTGGTAAGAATGGTGAGCATGTCTATCATGACACCTATGAGTTGACCCGTATCGTCAAGCAACTCAGTGAGGAGTTTAAAGATGTAGATCCAGCCAAGCTAAAAGGTGCTGATCTTCAGCGATATAACAAATACCTTTCCTACAAGGAGGATATCGAAAATGAGGTCGACAAGGCATCAACACAGGTAGAGCAGTATTCACAGATAATCAACTACGTGAATATGGCCCTTGAGATGACAGAGGATGCTTTGGGTGATGAACCGGTAACGAAAGAAAGCATAGATGCACTGGATAGTGACCAATACGGTATGGTCAAGTCGTTCTTTGCTCAACTCTTTCCTCAGTTGGGACCTTTTGAAGGTAGCGTAGCCGAACTGCGGGAACTCGTACTTGCCGATATGGAGGAAGCATTAGATCACTTCAGTGTCAAGATGAATTATTCGTACAATATTGATTATGATTCAAGGACGATTGTCAATGATGATTTTGACAACGTCAACGAGAAGCATTATGGTAATGCAGATGTCAAGGGTCCGCACGCCTTCCATGGGACGCATGTGGCGGGTATTATTGCTGCGAAGCGTGACAATGATGTAGGTATGAAAGGGGTGGCTGAGCATGTTTCTATTATGTCAGTGCGAGCGGTACCCGATGGAGACGAGCGTGACAAAGATGTAGCCAACGCGATCCGATACGCCGTGGATAACGGAGCATCTATCATCAATATGAGTTTTGGTAAGGGATTTTCACCGAGAGAGAAGGCAGTAGAAAAGGCCATCAAATATGCTGAGCGGAAGGATGTACTACTGGTACATGCTGCAGGCAACAGTAGTCAAAACAATGACGAAGAGCCAAATTTTCCGAATGCTACTTTTGATGAGTACAAACCCTGGTTCAGTAAGAAAAGAGCACAGAATTGGATCGAGGTGGGT
>JAUILM010000441.1 GCA_030432855.1 Bacteroidia bacterium | reverse complement strand
TGAGAAAAAAAATGTGAATTTACTGGCAGAACAATTTGACATGACGCGACAGGCTGTATCCCTGCATGTCAAATTCCTGCATGAATGTGGCGTCATTCATATTACACAGGATGGTCGAGAACGATACTGTAGTTTGGAAGTACACAAACTAGCAGAGGTCGCCGATTGGCTTGAACCCTTTAAGAAACTATGGAATAATCGACTCGACAGACTGGATAATCTACTGGATGAATTACAAGCAGAATAAAACGTCATCAATAATGGAAGATATAAGCGAGCGAACCCTGGAACTAACCCGGACCTACAAGGCACCTATTGACTTGATTTGGAAGGTACTCACCACGCCAGAATATATTAAAGTGTGGTGGGGCCCTGAAGGATTTACCAATACGATCCGAACCATGGATGTACGACCCGGAGGTGTGTGGGACTTCACTATGCATGGTCCGGATGGTTCCGACTTTTTAAACTACTATCATTACCTGGAAGTAAATCCGATGAAAAAATTAGTGATGGAACACAGACAACATCCAAAATTCCAAATAGTGGTCCAACTCATACCTGAGGATAATGAGACCCGGATTGTATGGCAAAATATATTTGATAGTGTACCCACAAAAGAGGATACAATCAGGGCATTCAAAGCTGACGTGGGTTTGATTCAGAATATGGAAAGACTTGGGCAGTTTTTAAAGCGATCAGCAACCTTCACTAATTAAAAGGTATGAGAAGAATAATTTCATTTATGCATGTATCACTAGATGGATTTGTTGCAGGTCCCCATGATGAAATGGATTGGATAAAAGTCGATGATGAAATCTTTGATCATGTAGGTAAGCGAATAAATAAAGGCGATACGGCCCTGTATGGTCGCGTGACTTTTGAAATGATGGAAAATTACTGGCCTACAGCCGCTGATCAACCCAATGCTACATGTCATGATATTGAACATTCGCAATGGTACAAAGAAGTGCATAAGATTGTCCTGTCTACAACTTTAGACGAGAAAGACTTTTCGAATACCCAGATAATTAGCGATAAAATTGTGGCCAATTTAAATCAGATAAGACAGTCACCGGATGGAGAAGACATTCTGTTATTTGGCAGTCCAACCACAACACATGCTTTAATGAAAAAAGGTCTGATTGACGGCTACTGGTTATTTGTCAATCCTATTATCCTGGGAGCAGGTATCCCACTATTTTCGGGACGCACGGTGCAGACCCGACTTAGACTATTAGGCACCCGGTAATTTGGTTGCGGTGTTACAGAACTGAATTATGTCGTTGAAGAAGAGAATAATGCTTAAGCACCACTACATCGCCATTTGCTACTAATTTTAGTCGTATAATCGGCAAAAGTCAAGTGGCTTAAGGACCAGTTCCTGGGACATTATCAACACCAACTTAGGCACTTTCTAGCCACAAATCATTACTTTAGAAGAATGATTGTAATACCCCTACACAGCTCGAGTTTCGCTTCTGTAAGATATTTAATAGTTAGTACTGTTATACTAATTTCACTGCTGCAAAACCTCTGTGCACAAGAAGTACTGTGGACATATGAGGTGAAAGATGAATCGCCGACTTATCCCAGCCTAAGTTGGTTGGATGATAATGAAAACATTTATGCCAATATAACTTCTCCAGACAAATCCAGCGGATCTGGCTCAACCTATAATTCAGGCTATCTCTTAAAGATTTCGAACTCAGGAACATTCGGGGGTGTGACCTATATAAGGACCTGTGAGAATAAATCCACTTTTTTTCCTTTTGGAAAGAATCGCTTCCTGACCTATGGCAATAACTGCGAAAAAAATCTAAATGGCTTAAGATATGACACAAGGATATTTAACCAAAGGGGGAAACTCCTAAGCAAGGGCACAACTCTTCCTGAGCATAAGTCATTGACAGGCTATATAGATGGAACCCCTATCTTCTTTTCAAAAAAATTGGATCTTGATGACTTTTCGACATTATATCTGGGGAGCATTGACAAAAGGCATCAAATCCAATATGATTCAATTGATGTTAGTTCAGCAAAGATTGATGACTATGGCATATCTATGGTCTCTAACCCAGTATACATTGGTAATCAATGGGTAATGATACTAAACTATCTCAAGCATAGAGAGAGAGGCTTGGGTAGAACGCCAGTATTTAGTGGGATAGTTGCCTTAGGCGAGGGAAAAGTACTATGGAACTATACCCTTGGAGAGCCTAATCGATTCATGGACTACATTGATGCTGACTCAGATAAAATTGTGGCTCTCTATCACCATCCCAATCTATCCACTAAGACAGTAAAAATACTTGATCTTAGCGGTAATTTAACAAATGAGTTTAATGATGACATTCCTAGGAATAACAAAATAATAGATTTAAAAGTAGTCGGCAATAAAATTGTTATACTTACAAGTTTAGGACTCAGATTCTACTCTTTTAGTGGAGAACTCAAGAAAATTGTTGAACTACCAGATATTATTTTAAGACATGGGAACAATATGCTAATTTGCTCTGACTATTCGATTATAATTCGAGGCACCAAAGATGGTAATGCAATTTTCGCCAAAATTGGTAATAAGAAGGTCTCCGATGAGAATGATGAAGGTAAAGAGGTCGTAGAATTCTTCACAGTCGAAAAAGTCACAGAGAAAATAGTTTCTGCGTCTGTTTTTCCCAATCCAACCACTGAGACCCTTAATTTTAGTCTGGAACATGATGATAACAAAAAGATTCAAAAATGCCATATTGAGATCTTTAGCAGTGATGGCAGAAGAGTCCTTAGTAGTAGGTTAAAAATCGAAGATATGAAAATTGATGTCCATCAATTGATGACTGGAACCTATATCTATAAAATCACTTTGAATGACAAACAACATGTAGCTGGCCAGTTTATTAAAATCTAGAAGAGAGTATCTTTCCATCTGATAGTCAGGAGCAAGAGATACTATAAAATCAGTATTAAAAAATCCCTCCGAATGCACTAACTTAAGTTGAACCGTCACAATTAAGTCACATGCATTTTCAATCCTCCTTACCAATCATCCTCATTTGTCTTCTGATTGCCCATCCCGTGTTGTCCCAGGAAGACGACAAATTCACTATGACACCTGTACAGACCGAAGCTTTCGAGGTGATGCGAGGCTTTTTCCACTATGATCGATCGATTCCACTGGATGCGAGAATTGTTGATCACCTGGATCACCCATCGTACACACGTGATAAGATTGTCTTTCGGGGTATACTGGATAGTCGTGTACCTGGCTACCTGGCAATTCCTAAATCGGGAGTCGGTCCGTTCCCCTGCGTATTGATGCTCCATGGTATTACCGGATCGAAAGAAGACTGGTGGACCGATAATGGTATTCAGGGCAAGCATCTCAGTGAGGAACTGTTAAGTGCAGGATTCGCTGTCCTGTCTTTAGATGCTGTGTATCATGGTGAACGCATAGGTGCCAACGACTTCGAGTCTGCAGGAGTTTTTACCTTCGAGAAAGGATGGATGGCGCGGGCACGAAATATGATTGTACAGTCAGTAATAGAATATCGAAGAGCTCTCGACTACCTGGCGACACGTCCCGAAATTGACATGACAGACATTGGGATGATAGGATACAGCATGGCAGGTATGATGACCTTCAATTTGTCTGCTGTTGAGTCCAGAATAAAATCATCCGTTGCTTGTGTGATGCCTGTACTTAAAGATCAATATTCTGCCATTGCTGTACATAATTTTGCGCCCCGAATCACGGCTGAATCTTTTCTCATATTGGTCGGGAGTGAAGATGAATTCAATTATACCGTTCATCAGGTACAAACACTGGAAGATCTGGTAGCAAGTCCGGAGAAGGAAATAGTTGTGTATGAGGGAGGGCATATTTTACCATCGCAATGGATACAAAAAGCCCAGACATGGATGGTTGAGCACTTAAAATGATTATCTTAATCCAAAATTAAATTGGTGAGAGCATGCCAACATTCTACTGGTCAAATGCAATATGCTTACTTGAGAGAACGTCGATATAACCATGACAAAAAAGTTCCCTGGTCTTTTGTGGTGAAAATTTAAAACTAAAGTTCAATGTCTCATGACAAAAGTGGTAGGAAAGGATTGAAAAAAGTCTTACTTCCCCTGGCATCCATCTTTCTAATCTTCCAGTCCTACAAGCTCATCGTAAGCGCTTCTCAGGCACCTATAGAATCCTCCGTGCAGCAATTTGTAATTGCCTGGGTCATCAATATGTTTGTAACAGGCATCTTTGCATTAACCGGATTTGCTCATCCCACACAAAAACTCCTTCCCGAATCATACTATAGCATCAGAAACCCTGAGAGACTGCTTGTATTTTACCGTAAGATGAGAATTGATCTATTCAAGACATTTTTACTGGCTACTTTATGGAGGCAACGGAAGCAAAGAAAACAGTACTTTAAGGGTACCAGGAGTGATTTTAATACACTAATAAGACAATCTAAGAAATCTGAATTTGGGCACCTGTTTCCGTTCTTAATTCTAACGCTTGTCAGCATCTATTTCCTTACAGGCAACGCAAAAGGATTGGGAGTTTTTACTATGCTCTGGAATATTCTGGGGAACCTATATCCCATTATCTTACAGCGACATCACAGAATGAGAATTCAGAAGATCAGGTCACGATTGGAAATTGCCAAGTTTTGAAAAATACCAGAATCGATAAACTATTATCGTCGAGTAGCAGTTAATACTCAACAAAATGCATTTTTCAATCACGTGTGAATTCTGCAATTATTAAAAAACACTATGTAAAGCCTTTCCTATGAAATATGAGGACATTTGGGAACAACACGAAAGTGAAATTTTAACTTATATCAAGTCAAAAATCAATCAACATGCAGATGCACGTGACATTTTGCAAGAGGTAGCTCTCAAATTACATATCGCCATTCTCCAAAACAGTAGCATTAAAAATCCACGGTCATGGTTATATCAAGTGACTCGACATACGGTTGCAGACTACTATCGCAAGCAGTATCGGGAAAATCAGCTCTCTGAATATGTGCCATTTAAATCTCAGGAAAACACCTGCATATGTGATCTGACTGCTTTTGTTGTCAAAAACTATTTGCCCAGAAAATATGCCGAAGCAGTCTATCTCAGCGACCTGGAGCGACGTCCTCAAAAGGAGGTGGCCAGTATGCTAGGGATTTCGCGCACAGCCGCGAAATCACGAATTCAGCGAGGCAGGACAAAGTTTAAATCGCTAGTGGAGGAGTGTCTGGATCTTTCATTTAGTCCTAATGGACAAATCATTGATTACCAACTAAAAAGAGAGTGTGAGCTTCCGGAGGAACTACTGAAGGAAATGCAGCGAATAAATTTAACGCTCTAAATTTGCATCTTTTTTAGGTCCCCTAACGACTATCTCTAAAAAACATATGGAGATCAAAGGACTTTTATCGGTTGTCGTCGTACCCCTGCTTGTAATAAGTA
>JAUILM010000440.1 GCA_030432855.1 Bacteroidia bacterium | reverse complement strand
AGTCATCTATGCTTCCTGTACCAAGGAAGAGTTTATCACTGATACAAATGCTGATATAGAGCTATCCAGAGATACCGTCACATTTGACACAGTATTCACTGCCAGAGGAAGTGCCACACGTTCGTTCAAGATTTATAATCGCCATGACAAGTTCATTAGGATTAACAGCATCTCTATAGCAGGAGGTACAGAGAGTGCTTTTCGGATGAATGTTGATGGTATCCCGGGTAATTCGATCAGTGATGTCGAAATACCTCCTGAGGATAGTATATATGTATTTCTGGAAGTGACTGTAGATCCCGATCAGCCCCTCTCTATCAGCCCCTTTGTCATTGGCGATCAGATGCAAATAATGACCAATGGCAACCAACAGCAAGTGGTGTTGGAGGCATGGGGACAGAATGCTAACTATGTACCTAACCGCTTTGCCTCAGGTAGTCAGAGTCTCTATACATGCCAGATGAACGAATGGACATGGGATGACCCTAAACCCTACGTCATTTTTGGTGCATTGATAGTAGATAGCTGCACCTTGGTGATGCCTGCCGGGACACAGGTTTATGTACATGGTGGGTTTGGACGCACAGACAATGGTGGCTTGTACAATGACGGAGTACTGTACTTTTTCAGAAACGGTAAACTCAGGATAGAAGGTACCGCTGAGGACCCGGTTGTCATCCAGGGCGACCGACTGGAAGCAGAGTTTGATGAAGAACCCGGCCAATGGGGACGAATTCAGTTTGGACCACGTAGTCGGGGAAATAGTATCAATCATGCGGTGATCAAGAATGCGATCATTGGTGTCCTGGTTGATTCACTGGCAGAATTGACAATCAAAAACTCGCAGATATACAACACATCTTCAAGTAACCTTGCGGGATATAGTGCCACTATTACTGCTGAAAATTGTCTCTTTCATACCAGCTATGGTAGTAATTGTGTGTCTTTAGTGCTGGGTGGATCCTACAATTTCACCTACTGTACTCTGGCAAACTATTTCTCACCAACGGAAGCACTCCGGGCGACAAATTTTACCTGTCTCGATGGAACACCACTTTGTACAGATCCAGTTGCTGCTCGTTTGTCTCTTAACTTCAAGAACTCGATCATTTATGGTTCGACCCGAGATGAAATCTCGCTCGTTGATGCAGTTGGAGATCAGGACCCTACGTTCTTTAGATATAGCATGGAAAACTGTATTGTACGCGTGGATGAACTTCTTGACGAGGAAGGCTTTCCAGATTTTTTTGATCATTGTGATCCCTGTCTCAATGGAGATAATGGGACCGTCCTTTTTCAGGATGTTGACAACTATGATTTTCATCTGGATAGTCTATCCGTTGCTAAGGAAATGGCCACGCCGCTTATCACCATACGAAGGGATTTAGAGGGTAATGACCGAGATTCTCAAAAGCCGGATGTGGGGTGCTATGAATGTATCCTGGACTAACCATTCCGGACTCACCTGATCTTTATACCAATTTGGGCTTGGGAGTACCAATAGTGACTCTCGAAAGAATGACCATGCCTATAATAAAGTAGATGGCGAGTACCAGAATACTATTCCGCATGCCGCCACTCAGCTGATCGATAAGACCAAAACTAAAGGTGCCAAAGACGATCCCCAGCTTTTCCAGTACCTCATAAAAACTGAAATAGGAGGTGGCTTCTTCTGTATTATCCTGGATTAGTTTTGAGTAGGTAGACCTGGACATGGATTGAATACCTCCCATGACCAGTCCTACTGAAGCAGCAATCAGATAAAAAGATCCCTTGTCCTGGACATAATAGGCAAGGACGCAGATGATGATCCATATGGAGAGCATCGACATCAGGGACACTTTGTTACCCCTGACCTTCGAAAGAAAGGCAAACAAGTAAGCACCTGCAATGGCCACTAGCTGGAGTATCAGGATGACTATGATAAGCTCGGAGGTGCCAAATTGTAATTCTTTCTCTGCAAAAGTTGCTGCCAGATATAACACCGTTTGTACACCGGCGCTGTAGCAAAAGAATGAGATCAGAAAACGCTTGAGGTTCTTCTGTGGTTTTAGATCGTTCCAAACCTGTTTGATCTCGTCAATACCCTTGCGCAGATCCCGGGTTGTCATACCTTTTTTACTTTCATCTCGTGGCAATCGCCTGAAAGATATCTGGGCAAATCCCAGCCACCACAGTCCCACCATTACAAAAGATATTCTGATGGCCAGGGTGTCACTGGCGAGCCCAAACCATTGAGGATTCATGATCATTAAAAGGTTTACAATCAGCAAGAGAACACTTCCAATATACCCGTAAGCAAACCCCTTTGCACTTACTACATCATATTTATCAGGAGTAGAGATGATCGGGAGATAGGAGTTATAAAATACTTTCCCGCCATCAAACCCGATAGTGGCGAGCATAAAAAATATAAGTGCAAAAAGTACTTCTGTCATCCCCTGGAAAATAAATAGACCGATGCAGGCTAAGGATCCTGCCAGGGTGAAAAGTTTCATGAAAAACTTGCGACGTCCACTGGAATCGGCAATGCCAGACAACGTGGGCAGCATGAGTGCAATCATCAGATAGGCAAATGAGATGGAGTAGGCATACAGGGAACTATTACTGATCTGCATACCGAGAACATTGAGGTATTCATCGGTGACCCGAATGTAGTAATTGGGAAATACAGCTACTGATATTACAAGGGCATAGGATGAGTTGGCCCAATCGAAAAGAGCCCAGCCATTGATGGTCTTCCGGTCATTGAGTGCTACTGCAGAGGTACCTGTTTGGTGCATCCGATCAAGATAGTATTTATCCGAATATATGTACTATCTTGTACAGGAAGCCAAACTGGTTTTTATACGACAGTCATCATATCACTGACTAATGCGAATACTTATTCTGTCGCGTAATCCTGCACTTTATTCTACTCAAAGCCTGGTAAGAGCCTCATACAGGAGAGGCCACCAAATTCGGGTTGTAGATCATATGATGTGTGATCTGGAAGTCGCTCAGGCTACCCTAAATGTCTATTATAGGGGTGAGATCCTGGATGGCTTCGATGCGTTGATTCCTCGTATTGGTAGTTCGGTGACAGCAATGGGCACCAACGTAATTCGACACTTTGAGCTGAAAGGGGTTTTTACTGCTACGCGATCTGATTCGATTCTCAGAGCTCGTAATAAATGGCGATGCTATCAACTGCTGGCCGCCCACGATATTCCAATTCCAAAATCCCTTTTACCCAATTTTCTGGAGCTAAATGAATCGCTGATCAAGTCAGGATTCGATGCACCTCTGGTAGTGAAGTTGTTAGAAAGCACACATGGCTTAGGTGTCATTCTTTCAGAATCCCATACCAATGCCATCAGTACTATCGAGGCTTTTTACCGACTCAAAGAAAAGGCTATGCTGCAGCAATTTGTCAAAGAGTCCAGTGGGGTCGATATACGCGTCCTGGTAGTGGACGGGCAGGTGGTTGCTTCGATGCGACGACAGGCCATGCAGGGTGAATTTCGATCTAATTTACATCGAGGAGCTACAGCTACCATGGTCCGGTTGACCGAAAAGGAAGTATTCCTTTCCAGAAAAGTTTGTGAACTTCTGGAGTTAGATATTGCTGGCGTAGATATCCTCAGATCCAAATCAGGACCCCTTATTCTCGAAGTCAATTCATCACCCGGCTTAGAAGGAATTGAAACTGTCACGGGTTATGATGTTGCAGGTGACATCATTAAATTTGTTGAAAGAAAAGTTAGAAAACAGAAAAAATTGGCGCGCAAAGCTAGGTTATGAGTCTTGGGCTTACGATAAATGGTACACATGTGCCTCCAGGATCCTCAGATATTGTGAGCTTACACGTTGGCAAGCTTCCTTCCGGAGCCAGAATCACCATAAAGACACACGTATTTTGCGGTCCTAAACCTGGACCTACAGTACTTTTACTTGCTGGCCTACACGGAGATGAAATAAATGGAATAGAGATTTTGCGAAGATGTTTGGCCAGTGAAATGTTTCGGAATTTACGGAAGGGAAACGTATTGGTTATTCCCATTCTAAACATATATGGCTTTATTAACTTCTCTCGTGAAGTACCGGATGGTAAGGATGTGAATCGAAGTTTTCCAGGCAGTATGACAGGGTCCCTGGCATCGAGAGTTGCCCGGATCCTCACTAAGAAAGTGCTACCGGTGATTGATATGGCATTGGACCTGCATACAGGGGGAGACAATCGGTTTAATTATCCGCAGATTCGATACACCCGAAATGATTCGGATTCCTTGACTTTGGCCCGTGATTTTGCCGCACCTTTTGTGATAGAAAAGGGCGTCATTCCCAAATCTCTACGTAAGATGGCCAAAGAGCAGAAAATACCGATGTTAGTGTTTGAAGGGGGAGAGGCCTTACGGCTTGATGGTTTTGTAATCGAAACCGCCATGAAGGGAATTAGTAGGATGTTTGCCCGTCAGGATATGCTGCACGAGGTGAATAATCCGAGACCAGAGCATCTTGTTCATTTTAAGAAAACATCCTGGATCAGGGCACGACAGGCCGGCATTTTCATATGGTCTAAGAAATCCGGGACCCAAATCGTAAAAGGGGAGACACTGGGGAGCATATACGATCCATCAGGTAGCATTCGTGTACCCGTTGTCGCTTCTCGGAATGGATACATCCTGGGACACAATAATACACCGGTGGTTCATCAGGGAGACGCGTTATTCAATATTGGTTATGAGTCAGAAATCATAAGGTTATGATCAAATGGTGTATTGCCACTCTGCTGATATCACTATCTGTCAAATCGTGGCAAAGTGACCTTGCTTCGAAAATTGACAACATCCTGCAAGACCCCTGTTTTGCTTCAGCAAGTGTGGGTGTAAGTGTCCTGGATCTCACTACGGGCCAAAGTCTCTATAACTTTGATGCGGAAAAGGCTTTGCCACCTGCGTCTACCTTAAAGATCTGGACTACTGCCATGGCATTGGAGGTTCTGGGTTCTGACTTTCAATTCAAGACTGAATTGACTGCTTCAGGGACAATTCAGGAGGATACACTCTTTGGTGATATCGTTATTGTCGGGGGAGGAGACCCTACGCTGGCTTCACAGTATTTTGATGACAATATGGATCAGCTCCTGGATCACTGGGTGACCAAGATTCAGCAGGCCGGTATATCGCATGTGACAGGATCAGTGATTGCAGATGCTTCACTAACCTCTCCTGATTTGATCGCACCCACTTGGCCTTATCAGGATCTGGGCAATTACTATGGCGCTTACCATTCTGGCTTGAATGTGCATGACAATCAGTTTTTCCTGCGCTTTCAGCAGAATTTCCAGGAGGGCAGAAAAGTGTCCATAGATGCTATATACCCGGAGGTTCCGGACTTGCAGGTAAAGAGCCTTGTACGTACAGGCCCTCCCGGCAGTGGAGATCAGGCTTATATCATGGGTGGCCCCTATCAGGAGCAGCGTTATGTGCAGGGGA
>JAUILM010000001.1 GCA_030432855.1 Bacteroidia bacterium | reverse complement strand
GTGAATGGTTAAGATTAAATGGATACTACTGCACTAACAATAGTAAGGAAGACTATCAATTTAATAAGACACCAACCGCCTGGGATGAAAGTAGTGCGCAGGCACATTGGAGAAACCGTGAAGAAGGCCAGCCTTTCTTTCACATCTTCAATCAGTTTGTGACCCATGAATCGCGCATCTGGGCAAAGACAGATGATTCATTGTGGGTTGATGAAAATCTTGAAGTACCCGTTCCGCCCTATCTGCCCGGGACAGCCACAGGCCTGAAAGATATCAGAAGGATGTACTCAAACATAAAAGAGATGGATCATCAGGTCGGTGAAGTGCTACAGCAACTTGAGGAGGATGGCGAACTGGAGAACACAATCGTATTCTGGTATTCTGATCATGGAGGTCCTCTGCCTCGTCAAAAACGATTGCTCTACGACTCCGGCCTTAAGGTACCGATGATCATTCGATTTCCCAATAAGCAACTGGCAGGTACCCGCAATGATGATCTGATCGACTTTATTGACCTGGCTCCCACCACGCTTTCACTCACCGGCGTCACACCTAAAGCCTATATGGACGGTTATGATTTTATAGGAGAGCATCGACCATCAACCTTGAGGAGCTACATTTTTGCTGCTGCCGACCGATTTGATAAGGTAACCGATCGGGTACGTGCCGCTCGTGACAAACGATACAAATACATTAGATACTACATGCAAGAGAAACCGATGTTTCTGGAGGTGGCCTATCGCAACCAGATGGACATTATGCAGGAACTGTATCGTCTGCGGGATAAGGACTCCCTCACGGATGCACAGAAGCTATGGTTTCGCCCTACCAAGCCAGAATTCGAATTTTTTGACACGGAAGCCGATCCTCACGAAGTGCATGATCTTTCTACGGATCCCCAACATGCAGACAAGATTCAGGAGTTAAGTGACGCCCTTGATGAATGGCTTGTATCCATAGATGACACAGGACTCAAGGATGAGGAAGAACTCTTGCTTTCGCTTTGGCCGGGGAAAATTCAACCCACTACGGCTGATCCAGAGATTTCAGTGACAGAGGGCAAAGTGAATATTCAGACTGATACCGAGGGGGCTTCCATCGGATACAAGATCCTCATAGAAGGTTCCCCTGAACCCACTTCATGGGAAGTATATAATGAAGCATTCACGGTGCCCGAAGGAAGTAGCATAAAAGTCATAGCACATAGGATTGGCTATAAACCTAGTGAAGAGATGACGAGGAGTTTATGATCGATAAATCTCACTAGCTGATGTATTAGCGGAATTCAGCATTTCAAGATCGAGTATATCAATACACCTGGGACCTGTCATTTGGCTACATGTGATTGGGTTAGTATCTTCTGTGATGGGCAAATGCTATGCCGGTATTTTCCTGTAAGGCAAAACACAGTACATCATGAAAATAACGATCGCAGGTGGGGGTATAGGTGGCTTGGTTACTGCCCTATGCTTGCATAAGAACCACTACCCGGTAGATGTTTATGAATCCGTAGAAGAAATAAAACCACTGGGTGTGGGTATAAATCTTCTACCACATGCAGTGAGAGTTCTGGACTATCTCGATCTTCTACTGGCACTTGAAAAAATGGCTATCAAGACTTCAGATCTTGTCTATGCCAACCGGTTTGGACAGCAGTTTCTCAGTGACAAAAGGGGAATTTACGCGGGGTATAAGTGGCCTCAGTTCTCGATTCACCGAGGCTATTTTCAGGAACTTCTATACAATACATGTATCGAACGCATAGGGTCTCAACATCTTCATACCGGACACCACTTGCAGTCATTTCATCAGGCAGGAGACAGCATACAATCCAAGTTTGTGGATAGAAGGACAAATGAGTTGCTTCTCGAAGTCTCCAGTGATATCTTCGTGGGTGCCGATGGTATCAATTCAGTGAGTCGACAGCAATGCTATCCCGATGAAGGTCCCGTAGTGTATTCAGGAAATGTATTATATCGGGGGACTACTATAATGAAACCCTTTCTTAACGGCTCCTCGATGGCAATGATCGGATCCAATCTCCAAAAAATGGTGGTTTATCCCATTGGGCATGTCGATCCCGATACAGGGCTGCAACTCATTAACTGGGTGGCCAATTTGAAGGAGGAAGGAGAAAATCGACTAACGGTGAGAGACTGGAACCGAGAGGTAAGCAAAAACCTCTTGCTCGATAAATATAAAAACTGGCGATATGATTGGCTGGATGTATTTCAAATGATCGAGGAGTCGAACGCTATTTATGAATTCCCCATGTCTGACCGAGATCCTCTTGAGACCTGGACATTCGGTCATATGACGCTACTTGGCGATGCTGCCCATCCCATGTATCCCATAGGTTCGAATGGAGCATCACAAGCTATCCTGGATGCAGCCGCCTTAACAAAAGCGCTCAATGATTATGACACTATTCCGGAGGCCTTGTCTCACTATGATAAGGTGCGAGTGCCTGCCACTAGCAAGATTGTGTTGCAAAACAGGAAAAAGGGGCCCGACGCCATTTTAGATCTGATGGAAGATCGATTTCCAGAGGGATTTACGGATGCTGAAGTGCCCCATAGTGAAATTGATCAGGTGATGTCGAGATACAAACAAGTAGCAGGTTTTGACAAGGCTACCTTAAATCAAAAAAGTGCCTCATTATGAAGTCTTTTATTGTCATGGTATCCCTTCTAATCGCAAACCTCGCACATGCTCAGCAAGTCATTGAGCTGTACGATGGAATAGCCCCAGGATCAGAAAAATGGACCTGGGAGGAAGGATCGATCGAACCCGCACCCGGACACCAATTGGTATATAATGTGACGCAGCCAACTATCACTGTATTCAAGGCTAATGAAGACATCCGTACAGGTGCGGCTGTATTGGTAGCACCCGGAGGTGCTTTTCACATACTATCCATGGATAATGAAGGGGTGCTGGTGCCAAATTCCTTAACGAGTTAGGCATTGATGCCTTTGTCCTCAAGTACCGACTATCCAGGACTTATGGAGATGATCCTATTGGTCAGCTGATGCCACTGATGAGCGATTTCCAAACATTGGACAGCATTAATACCCCTACCGTCGAACTGGCTACTTTGGATGGTATCCGAGCTTTAAAGCTCATGCATGAGATGGCGGCAGAAGAGTCCTTGGACATCAATAAGATTGGCATGATGGGTTTTTCAGCCGGAGCCACGCTCACGATGTCTGTCCTGCTATCGGCCCCAGAAGATATCAAGCCCTCCCTGGTCGCCCCCATCTACCTTTATAAGCCTGCCGTCATAGGAACTGACTATCCAGATTCTTCGACGCCGATGTTCATTGCCGTAGCCAGTGATGATGGATTAAAATTTGTGCCACACAGTATTGATCTATATGAAGAATGGGTAGATAAAGGCCACCCCACCGAGCTGCATATCTATGAAAATGGAGACCACGGATTTGGTATGTCCAAAAAGGGAACCACCTCTGATCATTGGACAGCTGACTTTACAAACTGGTTGGTCCAAAGAAAATGGATTCATAACAATTAGGCTCTTAGCCAAATTCAGTGGCTCTAAGAAATTAGGTATCCACTGAAGACTGGTTATGCTCCCATTTGATACGATACGGGGCACTGATTGATAGACTCTATCAAACAAATCCCGATATCGGGCATTCAATACACCAAAATAGGTCACCTAAACAATGGTACGTACCTGGTCCAAACCACAATTCGTGATAAACTCGTTGTTGAATATGGGTAATGCCGATTGGTCCAGCAATTGATTTCGTGCATCTATCCAGGACTTAACAGCATGGTCGCCATACATTTTCTTGATTCTTGATGAATTTAGATTAAAATTGATCTTACCCCAATGAAGAGTGTAGGGAATATTTTCCTGTTCGAATCTGTTCCAAACATCCCTAAAGAAATTCCGTGCTGTACCTCCATCCGCACCGTCCATTTCCAGTACGCATGTATTTGGAAATTTGGTAAATCCCAGTGTCGCCCGGGTCCCTTTGACATACCTGAGGGAAAGACCTCCCGGAAAGGGTCTGTTTTTATTTATGTCGACAATGAGATCTACTGCTTTGGGAGAATCACGCACATCGATAGCCATGGCCGCACTTGCCACCTTACCCCGAAATTTGGTATAGTTAAATATTTCTCGAATTGTCCCGATCTGTGGTGGTTGGGGTTTAAATGCAAGACCAAACATGATCTTCACAAGGCCTGGTATAATCATGCCGGAACCCGGTAATTTATCCAAGACTGTCGAAATAATACCTAGCAGGTCATCTCCATAAGTAAAGTCATTATTTCGCTGGAGGGGTGTATGGGATTCTTCATAGGGCTTTTTGAACATATATTTCACAAACGCTCCCTTATCGAGATTATCTGCCTGGAAATCGTGGACATTAATTAAGATTTCAAAATGATAGAGTTCGCCATTTTGGCCTGTTCCCGGAAGATTGAGGCTTGAGAAATCCAGCGTCCGCATAGCTTCTTTGAACGCATCATCGTATAGCATTGGCCCTACTCGATGTTCAGTTAGTAAAAACTGAGGTTCAGTTTCAATCATGACTCCATGAATAAATCCAAAACTTCCAAAGCTTACCACCATCGCATCAAATAAAGCATCATCGCGGATTAAATCTGCATCCAGCCAATCCACAAAATCCTGTGATGCAACAGGATAACTGGCCCGCTCCAGCCAGATATGTGTATTTGCTCCTGTAATCACATGCAGGCCAACCACAAAATCCTGAATTGCACCTACTTTAAATGCCGCTCCATGGGTTCCTGTCGATAGAGCGCCAGCGATAGTTTGACCATTACTGGCTCCGGAAGCTTTGATGGACCGTTGCGGCCTCTTGGCTGATAAGCGAGTATTGAGCTCATGGATAATGGTCCCGCACTGTAAAAAGTAAAGATCTTCTGGATTCTTCGCATAACGGTTACTGGTGTATTTGGTGGTAATAGGAAATGAAAAATTCAGTGACGCAGTATCAATCAGGCCACCTTCTGTCACTCCCACCTTATTAAAGGACCAGCCACTCCCCATCGCACGTAACTTAAGATGATGGGTAGTAGCATGATCTATTAGCCATTGAAAGTTTTTGGTAGTTGCATGGTAGCGGTCTCTATACTTGTCGCCTGGAGGATTATAGAGCTTGAAGGAAGCATCTTGCACCAAATCATGTGTGAAATTTTGATGCTTATTTGTCCACCTCTGAATGGGCAATGGGTCTATTCCTTTGGGGGTCATGGCCTACTTTTAATTGTCTAAGGAAGGTTCATCGGTTTGCTGGGGTCGGGCACATCCATAAGTCACCGTCCTATGGTTCACAATGCCCAATGTCACTGTACTTAAGAGAAAGTCTGAAAAGTTAGATTTTACAACAACCCAGGATAGCGCCCCCTCTCTACAAGGGCAAATATTTCCTTCCACTTCTGGATTTGCATCAACTCTCTTCTGTTTCAGACCCCAGTAATAGCTCCAGCTTGACGATTTCCTACATTCCAGATTCTCAACGCTATCCTGATAAGGACTGGCTTCCACTCGTGTGCTGACACAAGATGTAGACAGGAATGCCATGGATAGAAATACGAGTAAAATTTGAATTAGTTGGGGTTTCATAGAAGCGAATTTTACTGGCAAAAGTGCTAAGAAGTACAGGAAGGATCAATCCCTTGCTCAGCTACTTCCCTCACAGCATATGTCAACTAGCAACTTACAAATTCGTCTGTACGCATTTGTGGGGCATATAAGATGTCATTACATATGATAGAAGATACATAATAATCTAATCCATAGCAATTAAATTACGAATTCTCATCGAGATTTTTCTGATCAACCAGTTCTATAAGGCAGAGTAAAACTGAATTCTATGGCAAGTAATGGACAGAACTGATGTGAAAATTTCAGTACAAAGTAAGTCACCGTTGTACTCAACTAGCACAACATGTACGACTCTTTAGAATGCTCCGATCTATCTTGACAAACCGTATGTCTTGAGAAAGAACGATCCCGACTCTCCCACACCTGTTTATTAGTTGCGGCCAGTAGATGATGGACTAAAATTTGTGCCACACAGCATTGATCCATATGAAGAATGGGTAGATAAAGGCCATCCCACCGAGCTACATATCTATGAAAATGGAGACCACGGATTTGGTATGTCCAATAAGGGAACAACCTCTGATCACGCTGCACAGATGACTTTGGCAATTGGCTCAGGCAAAGAAACCGGACCAGAAAATGAGATAAGTCTTTGATCTAATGGACATCCGGCATCGTGATGGCAGCTTTAGGCCCGGAACTGATGCGGTAACTCACATTAAAATTCAACAGATAATTTGCAAATGCAGCGTCACCATTACGATACTGACCAGTTTCTGCCGTCCTTTCCTTATCTGAATAGCTCTGGATACGATTGCGATATAATGCCACAGGGACATTCAAACTAAGAATCATATTTCCCAAAGAATAACTCACACCGGGCTCCGCAGAGATTACGTAACCGGGCCGACGATATCCTGCACTAGATCCTATCAGGTCCGAAGAGGGCACTCCTTCTACCCTGCCACCAAAATATGCAGCGAACTGCTTATTAAAGTAATTCAGACCAAGTCTGGCAGCAAACTGGTCGGGACAAGAAAACTCGTCTCGACCATTTCGGGTCAAAACGCCATTGGTTTCCTGAGGATTAAAAAGATAATAGAAGTTATTGGTAAGCATCAAATGTTCGGAGAGTGTGTGATAACCGGCTATGTCAATGGTAAATCCCATACCTCCATCGCCGGGTTGTATAGACTGGTCCACAACGCGCTCCACATCTTCATTTCGCTCATCTCCCTGGTTGTAAAATACATCGGTATAGTCATATTTACCCGTGGGGAGTTTGATACCCAACCCCACAGAATAATTTGCTTTGCTGTGTTTCATGGGATCGGTCAGCCAGTATCCTACACCCAGTCGAATATCCGAAAGGCCACTGGAGCGCGTAGTATGTCTTTCTCCCAGTCCATTGGGAGGATTACCTCCGTGCTCATACATGGAAGATCGATCATGGAAAACAAAAGGAAGTGTCGCATTGGCATAGAATCGATCTGAAATGCCATAGTTGACTGAAAGATCAAGAAATGAGGATTTATTAATCACTTCGGTTCCCTCCTCGACACGATGTGTTTCTTCATGATCGCCCCGGAAATGTCGAAAAGACTTAAAGTGGCGGAAATTTCCCCCAAGAAGTACATCACCTTGCATTAGGGCAAATCCACTGCCCATGGTGCCGGAACAGGATGAAAATCCGCGAATGGCCACACATCCCTGAGCTTGAATGAGGTCAGAGGAAATGGCTGTAAATAAACATAGAAAGAGTGCAGTTACGTACTTCATGGTGCCAGATCTTATTATGACATCAATATTATATTTTTAAGAAGTTGTGTCTCCGGCAAGGGTTTGAATGGTAGACCTCAAATGATCAGATGCGGACTATTTTGGATGAAAGGAAAATATTAATAAGCTCATGGTTTTGCCAGCACACACATATATGATTCCACAAAGAAAACTCACAATCAATTGATTAACAAACCCTTATAAAGCCTATAAATGAGCCGACAAATGTAAAGGACTATGCAAAATCCCAACGACAGGATAGCTTTCGTTAGAAATCATCCAATACGACGATCGACTTTAGGACGTCTTTAACCTCCATTTTAATGAATAATCAAATAGTCCACCAAGGGATGTTTGTGGTACCGGGATCGTCCATGTGGTGACAGCAATCACAGAACCCCTCAATATTTGATCCTAACTTGACGAAGAATAATATTTGAAAGACATGTCAAATTTTTGGTCCATATTGATCCTGGTAATTGTATTGGCGCATTTTGTGGTGGGATTTGGATATTTGATGTATAAGCTCTCACCTAAGAAGGGAAAGAAGAACGAAAATAGGTCCGCTAACTAGACAGTCCAACAAAGTCGTTTTGTAATTGCACTTTAAGATTTAAAGTCAAAGCAATTCAGAATGGTTCTTCCGGAAGTGCAGCTAAATGCTTCACATATCGTTCCTGATCAAAAGGTTTGCCGGAATTCATGACATCAAATAATTCTACGATAACACATTGTGCAATTAATTGATGGGCTTGTAAATCATCAAATCCCTCCTGAATCAATCGATCATAAGTAATTTTCGTCTCAGGTGGATCATTGGCATCCAGTTGATTTTTGACAATTTGAAAAATCTGCTCTCTTAGTATTTCATTATCCTCCATGGGTTAAAAATTAGGATGTGGATTTATCAAAAAATGCACCCTACATTTTACAAAAAAGAGAAATTAGTGCGCAAGTGATCGATTCTTAGAAAAAGTGACCAATATCCAGCTTATAAAATAGCTAAATTCATCAAAATAATCCATGATATCGTGCCATCCAATATGAAAGGAGGAAATAGGTCCCCGTCACTTCTCGCTTACCTCCCACACCATTGTCGAACTGATAGGGATTAGTATTCCAGCGGAAAATTCTTGCCTCTGGAGTGGGAATGGGAGTGGTGGCCTGTCGTGCCCTTCCTCGTCCTACCAATTGATTTTCTACCAGGTCCCAGCGATGACTATTGGTCATAGTCCAGTCAATCAGATCCAAAGGAAATAATGCCAGTTCTTCTTTGGCGACATCAAGATCGCAGTCTTTATCCAATGCAATACTGGCGATTATATTCCAGGGAGGCGTCCGGTCCGGTTGGCAAACCCTCCAGGTTCGCTCCACACTTTTTTGATAGAGGGACCAATAGGGATCATCTTTTGCATACAGTGCCAGGCAGTAATAAGGAAAGAACGTCAGAATATCATCAGAAAATCCATTTTGGAATGGACCATAAATTTTAGCCTCCACAGTATTTTTAGCATAATTGTGCCGATCAATCAGATGTTGATAGGTTTTTTCATATTTCTCATCTCCGGTAATGTGGATGGCTGTTTTTAAAAAAGAAAGGATCTCCAGAGAATATAATCCCTTTTCGTAGGCCCAATTTTTTGAATTATTAATTGAGTCAGGCTGCCAAATACCCCAGCGTGTTGGTTTCCCATCATAATCGATCAACTGAAAATCGTTGGCAATGATGTGATCCATAGTACGACGTACCAGTCCCTCGACTCTTTCTTTTTGCCCTCCATCAGCTACCAAATCATAAAAAATGGAGAGCGCAAACATATGCCCCACGACTTCATCCGAGCTACAATCATCTAACCACTGCCAATCCGGATCTGGAGAAGGACGCCATACCTTCGCATGAGGCGAACGAGATTGCTCGACCGCATCCGTACTTCGTGCAAAAGATCGTGCCGGCAAACCTTCAATTCCTGTAACAGTCTCCAATCTTTCTACGGCTTCAAAGGTGCGTATCGCATTTTGTCTGGCTTCTTCTGAGCCATCTACGGCATATCTAAAACAGGAAGCTGCCAGATACGTGCAGGTCCAGAGACCGTCATTGTCCTGATTGACCGTATGACTAGTGGATAGATCCCCCGGCTCATCCAGGACAGAGTAGTTCACCAGCCCCAATCGAACATGTCGTTCAGCAATTATTTTTTCATAGTGGGCCGCCTTTTCTTCCAGACTCATTTCAAGGGATTGAATCTGTTGGATACCCTGTGGAGTTGCTATCCAGGCCGTATATCTATCGAGAGGCAATATATCATTGACCTGATCATCCTCTAACCATCTTTTTCCGGCAAAATAGCGCCAACCCCGCTCCTCCTTTCGAGAGACTCCTTTTGGCGTTCCAAACCATAGCACGTCCTCATACGAACGAATGGTCGTCACTGGTCCATACGGAAGCCCATCTTTGCCCGTCCACATCCAATGGTCCCCATCCGTGGCAATACAACCCACCGACCAGGGTGCGCTAAATAAAAGATCATCCTTAGTCGGTAGTACATGCAGGTCGAAATAATTATTCTCAGTCCCACGGGCCATTAACATGTAGTCCAGATTTTGCCATTCGTGAGGCATTCGCCTGAGTAGTCCGCCGTCAGTAGCCAGCCACAGGATACCTTTCCCATCTAACACGATGTCACGGACATGAAGTCCTTGTGTCTGAGGGACGGACACCCAGGATTCTTTACTGTAAGTATACAAACCACGGCTCGTGCCGGCATGTAACTTATCTCCTTCCCAAAGCAGACTCTGTATAGAATCACCGGCTACGCCTTTGGGGAGTGGTATCGAGACTGAAGTATTTTCATCTTCAATACCGCTTTCCGTCAATATCCATCGTTGGTTATCTCCATCAAGGATAGTGCAGAAATTTCGTTTGCTAGTTTTCTGGACAGTCCAATTTCCGTCCCTGTATCTAAAAATACTTTCTGGTGAGACAGCGAGTATTTCGTCACCCACTTGCAGCAGTTGCAAGATCTGTTGATTACCTGTATCGGGCAACACTATATTTGTCTTTACATCTTGCAAAAAAGTCTCCCCTGATTGCGCTTGCAGGAACACACCACTGCTTAGTATGACTCCAATGATGGCCAGCAAGTACGGAAGCTTTCTCAAACGGTGAAACACAGTAGAACAGTGATACCGTTTAGTACTTTTCATTTGGTCCATTATATACCTATTAGGTTCTGGAGTACAAAATAAGATATAGATCGGGGACTTCTGGTTACAACAAGCTCTTACAGTGATTTCTGATATCGTCAGTTTATAAAATGCCTAAACAAATTTCATTTTATAAAATCAGATTTTTTTCTGATGCTCCCGATCCCTGGTTATCGTTTCATATAGGCTTCATCAAAATTCATGATGGCATTATTTACCATCGCCAGC
Source organism: Bacteroidia bacterium (assembly GCA_030432855.1). Taxonomy (GTDB): domain Bacteria; phylum Bacteroidota; class Bacteroidia; order Chitinophagales; family Saprospiraceae; genus JABDMH01. Next base: position 21,159 of record JAUILM010000001.1, on the reverse strand, counting down.
GCTGCTGTTTTCTGGAGCCCTACAGAAGAATCCAATGGAAATTTGCCAATTGACAATAATTGCTTTGCGGTATTCGGATTACCTTGAAATCGTTCCAACTCATGATGATACAGTTCCTTCAGGGTTAGCATTTCATGACGGTCCGGATACCTTCCACAGATCCGACGCCAGGCAAATATCAATTGATCTTCCAGTGCTTCACCTCCCTGTTGCTGCATCGCAACCGCCAGCACCCGGGCCGCCTCCACATATTGTGGATCATTCAATAGTACCAATGCCTGCAGGGGCGTATTAGTCCGTTCCCGCTGTGCAGTACATACCAGCCGATCGGGAGCGTCAAAAGTTGTCATAGCAGGATGGGGACTGGTGCGTCGAATGTAGGTATACATACTACGGCGGTACAGATCATCTCCCTCTCCTTCCCTGTAATTTCCTGATACGAGGCTACCAAAGTCCCAGATGCCATCTGGCTGATAGGGCATGACACTTCGTCCACCCACCTTCTTGACTAACAGATCACTGGCAGCCAATGCCTGATCCCGGATCAGCTCTGCCGGCCATCGATACGACGATGCTCTGGCCAGCAACCGATTGGAGGGATCTTTGTCATATAGATCTTCTGAAACATAGGAGGTCTGGCGATATGCTTTGCTCAGTACCATCGATCGTAGCAAACGTCGCAAATCCCAGCCCGAATCCATGAACTCACATGCGAGCCAGTCCAACAGATCCGGATGGCTGGGAAGACTTCCCTGTACGCCAAAGTCGTGTGGTGTAGTTACCAGGCCGGATCCAAAGAGCATCTGCCAGTACCTGTTTACCAGTACCCGGGCTGTAAGTGGATTCTGTGGTGATATCATCCATTGAGCAAAACCCAGACGATTAGCTGGTAAGCTATCCGGAAAGCCACCCAATGCTGTCGGAATTCCTGGTTTTACGGGGGTAGTGGGTAAATCATATTGTCCCCGATCCAATACGTAGGTGGGACGGACCTGTTCTCGATCTTTCATCACCATGATATCTGGTATCACTTTCAAAGTATCTGTGCGCTCACGCAACAGGTCTCGCAATTGCCGATCAATGATCTGTAGATCCTCATCTTGGTACCAGGCATGCCTAAGATTAGCCTCTCTAAGGTCCTCGGCTTGCTTAATCGATGCTTCACCCCGGTCTTCCTCAAACAGGGCAGCAATATGCAATGGCGAAAGCTCCTGGTCGTAAAACCGGAGCTGATCGATGGCTCCCTTATACACTCCATTTTCTCCTGTATGGTATCGTCCACTTCGAAAAACCATAACCGGTCGATGCGGCCAGAATGGTCGCTCACGCCATCGGCGCTTGATGGTACCCGAAAGTCGGTCTGCCCTGACCTGCATGTTCATCCTCCGTCCATCCAGATATAAACTAATACCATCTGCACGCGCCGTGCCGTCATAACTAAAGAAGACCTGATGCCAGGTACCAACCTCGATGGAATCCTCAGAACGTACATCCACAAAATTGTGCGGTAACATACTCACCAGTCGAAGTGCCAGATGATTAGAACTATCCAGAAAGAAGTCCCAGCCTCGCCAACCATTGCCCATGGCTCCCCCGGTACCCATAATGCTTTGGTTTTCACCTTCTTTATCCGTTTTAATCCAGGCACCGGCCGTGTAGGGCTCGTGCAAGTCAAATACTCCGACTCTTTTGAGAAATACAAGATCTGTTTCCTCCTCGGAGTACAAGGCATTACCCACCATACCTTTGACGACTTTCGGATAGCCACATGCCAATGCATTGTGGTTTCCATCCACGATCTGGTCAATGGGTTGGTTGCCTTGAATGCGGTGTACCACATTATCTTCGACTGTATAGGGACTAATGCCATCGAATGCAAAACGGGTTACTGGCTTGGGAGGCTCAACCTTCTCCACTTTAATGCTTTCAATAAAGGCCCGGGTGGAAGCCAGTTCTTCCCGCCCTAATTCACGAACTACATAAAGACTGTCCAATTCTGCCTCTAGGACATTCAGACGTCGGGATTGAAGGGAATCGGGCAACAGGAGTACAGGGCCGGATGCATGTTTGGTACCAGGTCTTGCCGGATCATCGACGTTTGACTCATTCACCAGGCCCAGCTCATCCATATTGTTGAAGAAAGCTGACATGCTGTAATACTCCTCCTGACTCACGGGATCGAACTTGTGATCATGACAGGAAGCACACTCCATCGTCAGACCGAGAAAAGCAGTCGCGGTGGTATTAGTACGGTCCTGGACATACTTTTGACGAAACTCCTCGTTCGGAATGCCGCCCTCAGAACTCATTGGATGTAAGCGATGAAAGGCGGTTGCGAGGATCTCTCGTTGATTTGCCTCTGGCAGCAAATCACCCGCCATTTGCCATACAATGAGCGTGTCGTATGGGAGATTATCACGAAAAGCCTCGATCAACCAATCTCGCCATGGCCAGTAATGTCGTTCTGCATCTACATGCAGACCCTGCGTATCTCCGTACCGGGCTACATCGAGCCAGTCGAGAGCCAGTCGCTCAGCATGAGCTTCCGTCTGAAGGCAATGATCCACCCATCGTATATAGGCTTCCTCACTGGTATCAGCTAGCCACTTATCCATCTCCTCAATCGTTGGAGGTAAACCAGTTAGATCCATGGTCACACGACGAAAAAGAACCTCCGCGTGAGCAGGATCGGACGGCGTAAGTCCATCTTGCCGCATACGTTGCAGCAAAAATCGATCGATTGGTGAGGCTGACCAACCCACCGTATCCGAAGGTACCTCAGGTCGCTGCAAGGGTATGAATGCCCAATGGTCCTTCCAGTCGGCACCCTGATCTATCCAGCGTGCCAACAAGGCCTTCTCTTTGGCCGAAAGGGAGAGGTGGGACCCGGGAGGTGGCATCTGTTGATCCGGGTCTTCGCTGATGATACGATGCCATACTTTACTACGGGAAAGACTGCCTTTCACCAGAGCATATCCACCACTTGATAAAGGAGCAAAAGCTTCCTCTTCTAGATCCAGTCGAAAATCTGCCTCCCTGCGCTCAGCATCCGGACCATGACAAGGATAGCAGCGATCCGCCAGAATGGGACGTATATGAAAATTAAAATCTACTTGCTCCGGAGTGCCTTTCCAGGCAGTGGCTACATCCTCAGGCAACGTGGTCTGGCACGAGAATACGGTGATCAGGACCATGCACCATAGCCACTCCTTACCACTTTGGTAGCACGCAAGGTTAAATACTTTATGATCTCCCCTTTCCATCTCTATCGCTTCATATAGGCTTCATCAAAATTCATGATGGCATTATTCACCATAGCTAATGCCGCTGTTTTCTGCGGCTCGACTGAATAATCGAACGGAAATTCACCAATGGATAATAATTGCTTTGCAGAGGTCGGATCTGCCTTAAATCGTTCTAGTTCATGATGATACAGTGTCTTCAGTGTGGTCATTTCATGCGGGTCGGGATGACGTCCACAGATGCGACGCCAGGCAAAAGTCAGTTGATCTTGCAGTTGCTCACCGCCTTGCTTTTGCATCGCAATAGCCAGCACTCTTGCTGCCTCGACAAATTGCGGATCATTCATCAGGATCAATGCTTGCTGGGGGGTGTTAGTTGTTTCACGTCGGACGGTACAAATCGACCGATCTGTTGCGTCAAAGGCAATCATAGCCGGGGGTGGAACCGTTCTTCGGATGAAGGTATACATACTGCGCCGATAAAGATCCTGCCCGGTATCGGGCTCGTAGACCTTTAAATATCCTGAGAACTCATTCTTTTCTTTCCAAAGGTCGGGAGGCTGGTAAGGTTTGACACTGGGCCCACCGATTTTTCGAGTGAGCAAACCACTTGCTGCCAATGCATTATCCCGAATGACTTCTGCAGGCCACCGATAACTGGGACCCCGGCTCAGGTATTTATTTTCCGGATCCAAAGCCAGTTTGACAGAATCTACCTGTACAGATTGCCGGTAAGTGTCTGAGGTTACCATCAATCGAATCAGTGCTCGCAGGTCCCAACCACTATCACGAAACCAAATTGCCAGCCAATCCAAGAGCTCGGGGTGCGTAGGCAAAGCTCCCTGGCTTCCGAAATCATGGGTCGTTTCCACGATACCACGACCAAAGAACATCTGCCAATAGCGATTCACAGCCACACGGGCGGTGAGTGGATGAGCCGGATCAAAAAGCCAACGCGCCAGGCCCAATCGGTGGGGCGATAACGAATCGGGAAAAGGGAGAATGGCTGCAGGGGTACTAGCATGCACCTCCTCACCATGCATGTCGTAGCGACCTCTTTCCAGCACATAGGTTGGACGAGGATCAGTCTTATCTGCCATTACCATGACTTCCTGCACCGGATCTACCAGATCGAAATACTGAGACTGTAGCGAACACAACCGTGCCCACTGATACTGCCAGTCATGATCCTTACGGTGTTGATAGTGCCTGGCCCACTGCGTACTGGTCACCTGGATGGTGGCTCCTTCTCCTCGGGTATCATGAGTATACAGGGCTGCCACCTCGGGAGCGGTAAGGTATCCATGATGCAGGCGCACCTGATCGAAAGCCCCTACCAGGGCTCCATCGTCTTTTTCCGAAAATAAATACTGGCTGCCAAAACCCATTCGGACACTCCGCTCGGGATCAGGTATGTAGTTGCGATTTTGAGTGGGTTGAATATTCTTATACAACCGATCAAAGTGAACCTCGACCGCTACCTCCCGGCCATTGACATATAGCTGAATCCCCTGTGCCGAAGCACTACCATCATAGGCAAAGTACAATTGATTCCAGCTAGCTGGTGAAATGGGTTCTTGAGCCAGGACATGGATATAATTGTGTGAAAGCGAATGTACCAGGCGGAAGCCGGGGCGGCCCAACGTGTCCAGATAAAATATCCATCCACGCCAACCATCATTTTTCCCTCCGATATTGGCTAGTATAGTTTGAAACGTACCCATCGTATCCACGTTCACCCAACTGCCTGCCGAAAAGGGCTCATCCAGGTCAAAATGCCGGATACCGTCGAGCAGTATCCTGTCGTAATCGCTATCCAGCCGCACGGCATTTCCTTGCTGGCCAGGTACAAGTTCCGGAGTTCCCACCACCCTGCTGTCAGGATTTCCATCCAGCAACTGATCACTTGTTCCGGGTTGCGCAGTGAACCGGTCCAGTGGATAGTAAGCATCAGCCGGAGGCACAGGGATGGGTTGATCTTCCAGACCGGCGATAAAGGTTTGCAGAGCTTCCGGATCTACAGTGTGCTCCGCAAGTACCATGCTTTGTTGTTGAATCTGTTGTCTCAATAACTGGATCTTACTTTCTGTGGTGTCATCTGGCAGCAGTACAGTGGGGCCCCAATTCATATCATTCCCAATCATACCCAGTTCATGCACCTGATTGAAGAAGGCAGACAGAGAATAGTATTCCCGCTGTGAAATAGGATCAAACTTATGATCATGGCATTGGGCACATTCCAGTGTAAGGCCCATAAAGGCTGTAGCTGTCGTGTTGGTTCGATCCACTACGTACTGTACGCGAAACTCTTCCGGTACAATGCCAGATTCTGAGTTGGTGACATGATTTCGATGAAATCCGGTGGCCAGTTTCTGCTCAGTACTTGCTCCGGGAAGGAGGTCCCCCGCCAGTTGCCAGGTCACGAAAGTGTCGTAGGCCATATTGCGGTGAAAAGCGTCAATCACCCAATCGCGCCAGGGCCACATAATGCGCAAGCCGTCCGCATGCTGCCCGTGAGAATCTGCATACCGGGCCACATCCAACCATTCCATGGCCATACGTTCAGCATGCACTTCGGTTTGCAGCAACTGGTCTACTACCCTTTCGTAAGCACTCTCGGATGTATCATCAAGAAACGCGTCCATTTGCTCCAGCGTGGGCGGTAGACCGGTAAGATCCATGGTGACACGTCGTAGTAAACGCTCCCGGGAAGCAGGTGGTGCGGGTAGCAGATCTATCGCCTGAAGTTGAGTCTGTACAAAATGATCAATGGGATGAGTTGCTCCTGTGGTGACATCTAAGGGCAATTCGGTCCTGGCAGGCGGAACGAAGGACCAATGATCTTTCCAGTCGGCGCCCGTCTCTATCCAACGGGCAATCAATGCTTTTTCCTCAGCAGTCAGAGAGAGATGTGAAGACGGGGGTGGCATCATTTGCTCGGGATCTGTGGAGATGATCCTTTGCCAGGCGAGACTACGACTCAGGTCTCCAGGTACCAAAGCGTGACCACCATGATCCAATAGGGCAAAAGCAGAGACCTCCTGGTCCAAACGCAAATCTGCTTCCCGGCGTTGTGCGTCAGGGCCATGGCAGGCATAGCATCGATCGGCCAGGATAGGGCGTATATCAAAGTTAAAATCTATCGCATCAGGCAGTCGATTTAGGGCGGCTTGTACATCATCAGGAACGGTTGTCTGGCAAGCAGATAACATCATCATGGCGGCAAGCAACCATCCACCAAACCAGTAAGGTTGAATATTTATCCGCAACCCGGAATGCATCATGCCAGAATGTCTTTGACTACATTACCATGTACATCGGTAAGTCGGTAGCGCCTACCCTGAAACTTAAAAGTAAACTGCTCATGATTGATACCCAACAGATGCATGATGGTCGCCTGAAAATCGTGCACATGCACCGGATTTTCAACGACATTATAACTAAAATCATCTGTCTTACCGTAGGCAAAACCTTTTTTCACACCTGCACCGGCCATCCACAGACTGAAGCACTTGGGATGATGGTCACGTCCGTAATTGGTATTTGAGAGTTGTCCTTGTGAATAGTTGGTACGGCCGAATTCTCCACCCCAAATGACCAGGGTGTCATCCAGCATTCCCCGTTGTTTCAGATCTGTGATCAGTGCAGCAGAAGCCTGATCTGTTTCACGACACTGACGGGCAATGCCGCTGGGTAGATTATCGTGTTGGTCCCAACCACGGTGATAGAGCTGAATAAAGCGGACACCCTTCTCTGCCAACCTCCGGGCCAGTAAGCAATTAGCCGCATAAGTACCCGGAATACGAGAATCAGGTCCGTAGAGATCATAGATATGCTCAGGCTCCCCACGGGTATCGGTCACCTCGGGAACGGAAGACTGCATCCTAAAAGCCATTTCATACTGGGCGATACGCGCCTCGATTTCCGGATCCCGCAACTTGTCAAACTGGTGTTCCTGCAACTGGCGAAGAAAATCCAACTGCTCACCCCGGTGGTTTTGATCGATACCCTCAGGATTGGTGAGATACAGCACCGGATCTTTTCCTGCCCGGAATTGTACACCCTGGTGTTGTGAGGGCAGAAATCCATTACCCCAGAGCCGGGCATACAGGGGCTGCCCCCCTTTGCCTTTTGTGACGAGTACAATAAAAGCCGGCAGGTTTTCATTCATGCTGCCCAGCCCATAATCGATCCAGGACCCCATCGACGGTCGGCCCGGAAACTGGGAACCGGTCTGAATAAAGGTGATGGCGGGATCGTGGTTGATGGCTTCGGTATGCATAGAATGGATGAAGCACAATTCATCCGCAATGGCAGCCTGATGGGGCACCAGTTCACTCATCCAGGCCTGCGACTCACCGTAACGCTGAAAATCGAACAGAGTACCTGCCAGTGGAAAGGATGTTTGACCGGCCGTCATACCTGTCAACCGCTGACCCTGACGAACTGAAGGGGGCAGTTCCTGCCCATACATCTTCTGTAGCAGTGGCTTATGATCGAACAGATCCATCTGCGACGGTGCACCACTTTGAAAAAGGTAGATAATACGCTTGGCCTGGGGAGCAAAATGTGGCAAACTCACCGAAGCTACATCAGATGCAGCACCTTTTGTAGCAGCTGACAACGGATTCAACAGTGAGGACAATCCCAAAGCTCCCAGTCCCATTGCGGATCGGGATAAAAATTCACGGCGACTGTGCATCGCGGCATACTGGTGGCAGTCCATATCGGAAGTAATTATCTTCCCCTGAAGTTAATTGTTTTAGTGGATAACACCATTCTTCACTTGTTCTCTTGACTTTTGAAAATGCCTTTTCAACAAAATATTTTGGTGACGAAAGTGCTTTATCTCCACTGAGCCTTACATCAATTTTGGTCTCTTTTGACCACTCTCTTTCTTGCTCCGCGCTTCCGTAGCCAGGGCTATGGTCGATTGTCGCCCCTCGACAGCGACCAAAACAGCCTCGAAATTTCCGACAAATCCCTTTGAGATAAAGCACTCGCCCAACCATGGGGACAGAAGGTTAGCGTAGGTCCCATTCTGAAGGCGGGAAAAAACCACAAAAAAACAAACTATATCTTAGGACTATCTATCCTCAAATTCTTAAACCCACTACTTTTGACTAAGACCCAATAAAAAGCCTACTTTTTTCACTATACTCACATCTTTTTCAACCTCTCTAAAAGATCTGTAGACACCGTAAAGACAGTTCCATGGCGGGTTCCTTCCGGGAAATTAATTTGATCAGAAATATCTTCCCAATTTTCCAGATCACTGGAGCGAACGGCTCCCATATTGTGCTTGCGGTATTTATCAAAATAAACGATCCAGAAACCTCCGATTTTTATGGGTGTAGGTCCCTCGGCCCAATAATCCCCGGTAATTGGTTCAGAAGGCTTTCCAAATTTCTTAGTCAAATGCTTACTCCTTGCTATCCGGATATTTTTCTCTGGAGGCGTGCGCGTTTCATTTTTTAAGAACATGACAAATTCTCCATCCTCTTTAATTAATGTACCATCAATTACATTAAATCCCTGATCGTACAAAAGTTTTGTTTTACTGAATTTTTCAAAATCCTTTGTTGTCACGAAATACATGCGGTGATTATAATCGCTATCACCCTGATCCTCCGTCTCTGGAAACCGCCCCGGTATAGTGGTAGACCAGAAGATCATATATTGATTTGATTCTTCGTCGTAAAACACCTCCGGCGCCCAACAATTTCTTGCCTCTGATTCATGCTCCATCACCGGAATATATTTTTGTTCCGACCATTGCATTAAATCATCAGAATTTGCATACCCAATTCCTTGCTCATTCCAACTCACGGTCCACACCATATGAAATTTCCCGTCCGGTCCCTGTATGACACACGGATCGCGCATGAGTTTATCTCCTCCAACCTCGGGTGTAAGAAATGACTGGTTGTTATTCAATGCCTTCCAGGTATATCCATCCATGCTGTAGGCTAAATGTAGACCGTCTTCACCATTACCCTTAAAATAAGAAAACAGGTAGGCTTCTGAGGATTGTGCCAGGACAGAAAAATGGGTAACCAGTAGGACCAGGAAAAAAAGTACGGTAGATTTTATTGCTGCTATCATATTTATTGGTCAATTATTGACTTTTTCCCAATTCAGTCAGGTATTTTAAAAGGTCGATTAATTCTGTCTCAGTTAATGCATTGGTCAGGCCTGCTGGCATCATCGAAACCTTACTCGTCTCCTGAGATTTTATTTTGCTTTTTTGTAAGGAAATTTCCGTTCCCGCAGCCGTTTTAATTGTGATGTTATCCGTGTCCTCAAAAATAACCGATCCTTGATAAAAGTCTCCGTTTTCTGTAGTGATTGATGATGATTTATAACCCTCTTTTATCTTGTTACTGGGTTCTAATAAAGATTCCACGATGTAATCTACCGGTGCACTTGCACCGATGCTACCCAGGTCCGGGCCAATATCACTTAAGCCAACTCCATTGATTTTGTGACAGGTGGCACAAGCAAGTTGAGGCATCTGATATATTTCTTTTCCCTTTTCTGCATTGCCATCTTTTAATTTAGCCATGAGCTCCTGGGTAGTCATTTTATTATGGGACGAAGCGGCATTCGTTTCTATGCCGCCTGCTATGGATAAAGCAGCTATTAATTCTTCGGCGCCTTCTCGTCCGGAAATTAATACATATCGTGAAGCATGTCTGGCGGTTTCAGAAGGTATTTTCTTTCCTTCCAGCTCTTTGGTTAAGGCTCTAAAGGCCCCCTCCTTTCTCACAATTCTCCTGATGAGATATTCGATTGAGGATTGATCAATTTCTCTGCTGAGTGTATTGGCAATTGATTCAATTCCTTTTTCCAGGTCAACCTGAACAAGAGCATTTACTGCCAGCTTTGTTGTGTTTATTGATGGGTCTTCATCGATCACCTGAATAAGAAAATCACGAATATCTTCTGTTTGGAACATAGCAAGTGATCCGGCAGCACTACTTTTGATATCATAGGTTGCATTTGAAGCTGATAGATATTCTTTAAGCACATCTATGAATTCCTTGCTGTCCCAATACCCCACCAGAGCACATGCCGTGGCAAGGTCTTCATCATGTCTGGATGCGAAAAGATTTTGCAATACTTCTGTTTTGTTTGCCGTAGGGAACGCTCCTCTATTTCTCGCTCCGATTAATAATGCCTTTGCTGCCTCGCTACTGTAAGGGCTAGCACTGGAACTGGAAAGGTTGGAAAGAAAATTGAGTTGTTCGGAATCACCCAGCTGACCAATAACTGTCAGGATGTCCAGATCCGGGTTTTCGCTTTTCCTGAATATTTCGATTAGCGGCTGTGTGGCTCTGGGATCCTCCGTATTCTTCAATGCGAAGATAAGTGCGGAATCATCTGCTGTCGGTGTCAGGTTTCCATTGAGGATAGAGGGTAGCCAATATTTGGATAATATGCGGCACGTCTGACGTAGTGCAAAAGCGTAGGCGCGGTCCATATGATCATTGTACGCCGATAACGCAATGTCAAATGCCTTGTCTGAAGAAAATTGACTTAGGGCGGTGACGGCCTCACGTCGTACGCCAGGATCAGGGTCTTGCACGGCCCCTTCAAGTAGTTCAAGCGCATTGGGTACGTTCTCATTCCAATAATATAGCACCCGCGCAGCAGCTGACCGAGCACCGGCAGTCTTGGATTGTAATACCGTCTTCAGTAAGTCCACATCTATCTTATTGATCGTCTGTACCGTCCAAAGCGCCTCCAGTCGGTGATGATCGAAATCAGGTTCATGTGCGTCCAGATTGCCAACCCAATCTTGAATCGCTGCCATTACCTGATCGGCATCTCTGGACTTCAGCGTTTGCTTAGCCATGAGCCTTACCCAGTTTTCATCTGCCTTCAGAAGATCCAACAATTCAGGAATACTGGAGTCTTTGTAATTAGGTTTTTCAAGGAGAGGCCTTCCTTTGGCGGTAATTCTCCATATGCGACCATGCTGATGATCTCGACGCTCGTCTCGAAAATCAACTTCCCCGTGTTGTATGATGGGGCTGTACCAATCCACCACATACAGAGCTCCATCGGGGCCCATTTTTACGTCTATGGGACGAAAGGATGTGTGAGACGACTTGAGAAACGTGGGTTCGAGTGATGCTTCATAAGAGCTACCCTCCTTTTTCAACGAATAGCGGTCCGTGATATGTGCTCGAAAGTCATTAGTAATGATGTTGCCCGTCCAGGAAGGTGGAAAATGCTTTCCACTAATAATTTCAATACCACTGGCCTTGGGTCGGTCGGGTGTCAGTGAGGGTAAAGACTCTAATTCTCCGGGAGAACCCACATAAACTGCGTTGGGATAGCTGTGTCCAAAACCCGTGCCCGCACCATCCGACTCAAAAGATTGCCCCCAGTAATCAATAGCATGTCCCCAGGGATTTATATACCCCTTTGTGAAGATTTCCAATCGTCTGGTGTCAATGTCATAGGTCCATAAACCGCCGCCGTTGAGATGACGGGGGCCATAGGCTGTCTCAACATGTGATGCAATGTAATAACCCTGCAACAAATACATCTTCCCTCCGGGCCCCCAACCCAGACGATGTAATGTATGGTGTGTATCCTCGGTGCCAAAGCCAGTGAGTACCACCTTTACTTTATCAGCTTCCCCATCGCTATCGGTGTCGCTCAAATGAATGAGTTTGTCACCATTTGCGACATAGGCTCCGCCCTGATTATCAGGTAGTACACCTCCCGGAATGATAAGCTTATCATAAAAGACAGACGACTTGTCAGCCACACCGTCCCCATCCGAATCCTCTAATATGACGATCTGGTCGCTCGGCTCCTCATTCACATTGAGCTGAGGGTATATATGGCTGCCACAAACCCAAAGTCTACCATCAGAGTCGAAATTAATCTGGGTAGGTTTTTCAATCATGGGAGTTGCCGCATAGAGACTGACTTCAAATCCATCAAGTACAGTAAATGAAGCAAGTTCCTTCTTCAGGTCGGGTTCGGGGATGTCCTGCAGTGCATTTTGACCCTGTACATATTGAGATAGCAGACAGATACATATGACCCACTGCAATCTGCCTTTACTGTTTATCATCATAGTTCCTCTAATAATAATGAAATTGCCTCTTCCTGTTTTGCTATAAATGGTTCAATCTGTGCAGGTTCTTCCTGAGCAATCCGCTGTTCATCTTTGCGTTCTCCGTATACAAACGCATCATTGCGTGGCCGCCAGCGATGAAAGAAAAGAGTATTCTTTTTTATAATCGTGTTACGGATCTGATCAGCCTCTTCGGAATCAATCGCTACAGTGGGTGCGGGCAATCCTAATGATTGTGCAATAACCCCGGCTGCTTTTCGATAGGCTTCTACTGAAAGATGTATGCCGTTCGTTGTGTATTGGATCTCCTTGCTGAAAAATGTATATAGGTCAACGAAATGGTAATTTCCCTCTAAACCAACCTCGCGGGTAGCTTCTGCATATTTCTTAAGCTCCCTATTTCGAGTTTCCACATGTTCTTCCGGTATGCCGAAGTCTTTTTCGATCGGAGTTGTTGAAATAAGGATCAAATCAGGGCTGTACTGACCCAGCATCTGCAGGAGTCGCTTCAGGCCATCTTTATAGGTATCCACTCCGGCTTCCTGATCAAAGGATTCATTGAAACCGTAGGCAAGAAAAATTTTATCTGGCTTTAAGTCACTGATCTGTTGGGTCAAAATTTCAAAGCCTTTCTCCGGATCTCCAAATCGTCCCCCTCCCCGAGCTCTGGTGCGTGCATGCGCATATACATTGTCCCCACTCCAGCCAATATTGCGAAAGGTGAGGTTTTTCTTAGGGAACCTAATGGCCAAGGCTGTTTCAATTTCTCCATTGTCAATAGCATTCTCAAAAAAGGCATTCCCCAGAAAGACCACTTTTTCATTTTGGTCAAAGTACATCGAGTCCTCCGAAGTACATGCTGAAAACACAGCACCCAGGATCAGGAATAACAGTAAAACTTCTTTTATTGATTTCATTTTGGTCTAACTCTCTATTCATGTATCTGGTGACACCAATGTTGCCACTCCGTTTCACCCACTATCTCGTCACGTATCCAGGGCATGAAAATACACTATTCATTTAACGATAGCGTGTTGCACTATTTTTCATAGGATGTTATCTGCTTAATTCACCTATATCTTTCTGCTAGGTCCGCTCCTACATCAGTTTCAGACCACTGCGTTCGAAATCACTTTCAGCTTTGCTCTCCAATGCTCTTCTTATAGATTTGTTTGAGGAACAATTGAGGATCCATGAGTGGATCTATTCTCTGGATGGTTGTAAAGTCAGAGGATTGAATCAATCTGATTTCTCAGATGCTGAACTTCTCTCGGTAGTCAAGTTAGAAAATTCCAGAAGGAAAATTATTACAACAAATAATGAAAGCGAATTTTTGAATTATCTGCTTGTATCTCCTGAAATATAAGGCCACCTTGTTCATCTTCCTTCGTTTCAACCACTAGATGAGAATGGGAGAGTTATTGATGCATCCTACAATGTACTTGTGGATGGTGAGAAGATTACAGGAGATAAGTACAACGCTATTATTGATGAAGACTCTCTTACTTATGTTGCTGCTGAAGACCTTAAGATTGTGTGCCGATTTTTAGAGCCTAAAGTTGTTAAATCATTCGCCATCCAGCCAAGAAATGACGATAATAATATTCGTATTGGGGATGAGTACGATCTCATCTATTGGGATAATAAGTGGGTATCAATGGGTAGAAAGATTGCAGAGGCAGATTCACTGATTTATCCAATGTTCTTCCAATACAGCATATTGGCTTCGTAACCTTACCAGGGGTCAAGAGTAGCATCTGTTTCTAGTTGATGATAAAGATCAACAATTTTTGCCTGTATCAGAATATGATGAAAGGGAGTGTTTTACTGAGTATCGAAAAATTAAACAGTATTGCAATATTGAATCGGAATACATCAGGTCAACCAGATAATTCTCATAGACTTGCGCTATATCACTGCCAAACTATTTCTGAAGGGAAACGCTTTTTATGGTTAGGTGGAATTTTCCAATGACCGATGGATCTTTATATCAGTACTAAGACCTTTCCTTTTTTGTGCGTGTGGATCAATCTTCTTTCTCCCGGACAAGATGAGCCCCTATGCTACGCAGGATACGACAATCCGCCATATGAAATTATCAACTTTATCTCTTACATTCCATCAGAAAATACACCAAAGCCAATCCAAGAATAGAATAGGCTAGGTATCATCATCAATACTTAGCCCATCCCTTAATTTATAGACTGTACTGTTATTCCACAGTAGCAACTATCTAACTTTAATCACAAAAATCATCTTCTCGGGCCCAAGCATGGATAGCGCCAGAGGAGGAATTTATCCAACCACCAATGTTTACCACATCAAGGCCTCCGCTGTATGTAAAGGTCCTTATTTTACTACTGCCAAAAGGGCACAATTCATTACTTACCTCTACCTCATAATCACCGTATATGGTACAACAAGCTTTTTTGTAGGCACTTGTCCCGCAGGAGAAGAAATATATCCCCTCACCACTACATCCATTTGGAGTATCGATTTCTATCCAAGTAGTGCTTGATAAATCCAATAGAAAGTTAACTTGAATGTAATCAACTAAATACTCGGCAGAAGGAATATCCTCGTTATTATTGGCTTGAATATAATCAAGTACTTCTGCACCAAATTCATACATTCCTTCTACAGCGAGATCTTTATTCGAAAGCGCTTTCTCTACATTTGCGTGAAATTTCATATCCTCGAAGTAGGATTCATGGTCTGATACAATGATATCATTTCCAAATAATATGGGAGATATAATAATTAGAAAACTCAAAACTAAATTCATGATTTTTGAAATTTTAAAAGTGAACTAAATAAAAATTGAAATAGTTCTTAGTGCGCTAATAGGAAGGATTAATAGACTTGCTTCGCGATGTGAGTCTAGAATAGAATTGGTCCTGTTTCCGGAAAGGTAGGACTCAGTCAATTCCATAACATTTAATTACGTAGGCAATGTATTAAATTACTTTTAGTAGGTCAACTTCATTTGTGTTAAATATCCAACATTAACATATAGACAAAAGAATCGATTGTATGTTGTATTGTTTTGATAGATGGATACTATTGCTGGATCTATCCGAAAGGACCTTAGCCAATAAGGCAACCTTCTAATATTGGTTCAAGCAAATCATCAAATTATCTGGAGAGTGACCAGAAGTAAGGTGTAGTGAAATGGGAGGTCTGTGACCACTCGACTTCAGACTCAATGAAATGAACTACCATAGCCATTTCCGACTCCTTGTCCTGGTCTCGGGGTCTTAGGAGTTTTGAAATCTTATAAAGACAATCATACTCGTTCAGGATATCATCCCATGTCCCATCACGTTTCGCTATGCCATCATTAAACCGGGAGATCGCTGGAATGCCTTCATCAAATTTTATCGAGGAATAGATATTTATGTCCTCTTCACTTAGCATGGTCAAATATTGCCATCTCAGATCGATTAGCATAACATTTTCAGAATGCCGGATTTCTCCTGGGACAGATGAAACCTTATCATCCTCTCCCACTAGTAAAGCTTCCTTATAGGGAAAGTAGCATAGTAACCACAATCCTGCCAGAAAAAGTTTGACACTCAATTTTTTGGACATAGAAAGTTGACTAGCTTTTAGAAGAAACAATAAATTCGGACACCATCTCAATTTTTTAGCATTGACTCTTACGAACCTCTCGCAGATGGATGGCGTAATACATTGTTGCAAGAACCCTAAAACAAGTAAATTCCTCCGTACAGAAGTTAATAGCATTTTGCAATGACCCAAGCAGCCCCAGTAATGGTGTAAATCTAGCTACATGCAGGTCGGAGAGTCCTAACCAACTTTACAAGTTTCTCCACATTATTAATTATGTGGAGAAACTCATAAAGTACATATGAAAAAACTCCCTATTTAGAGAGTATAATTTTCTTAGAATCTACATAGTGTACACCATCTGCTCCAATAGCGTCAATCTTTATAAGATATATGCCATTCACCAGATTTGAACCATTAAAATTATAGGCGTGAGGGCCGGTAGCTAATCTATCTTGAGTTAGCTCATAGACCTGTTGTCCAAATAAATTGTATACGCCCAGCGTAACTTTTGACTGCTGCTTTAATCCAAATTCAATCGTGGTCACTTCGTGGAATGGATTTGGATAATTGGATAGATACAATTGCCCTGGCACCACTTGTCGAGCAGACGTAGTTGTCGCTTCTGTAATCAATGGAGTCTGATCCATTGTAGTGGGATCGTAAACTACTTGAGCATTTACCATTGAATCTCTCAATGCGCCAATGATTGTATCTTTATTGGCCAAATACTGCTCTTTCATAGCCGGAAACCAGTTTAGGTCACCAAGAGGTAATCCATCGGTTCCTGCAGTTTGCAAAAATGTATTCGAATAACTCAAATCCACTGCGGGTGGCCAGGTAAGTACGGGTAGTCCGTCACCACCAAATGCCACAGGTGGCGTGGTACGCCAATCCACCCAGAGGCTGTCTGTAGCTCCAGACCAATGACCTACCAAGTAGTCAGCAATGGCAGATGTGTTGCCAGGATGCATGGTAAACTCAGGATCTAACTCTGCATAATTGGCACCGATCGTATAGTTATTATCGGTAACAATAAATGAATCTACATCTGGATGTTCCCACAGATTACTGGGAGACAGCGTATCCCCACCATTCGTAGTAAACCAGTCCAGGATTTCCTGCGGTCGGAAAAAAAGGTTTTGACCTAAATACAAGGAAATACTATCGAGAGAATTTTTGGAGTCAGCAAAATAATTCCAGGTTGTGAAGGAAGCATCATAGGTGTTACTGGGAGATACTGCCATCTCATTTTTCCGACCAATAAAGTGGAAGTTGTAATAGATGTTGTTCGCTATAATCATCTCATTTGCCCGCTGCTCATGACCTGCCACTGTTTGATTTACGTAGGTATTGTGCAACTCATGAATATTGGCATTGTGCCATGGACCACTATTGCCTGTCAAACGCCCGGAGTTGACCACAGAATTGTTTTCTAATAGGACATTGTCACAGGCTACATCCATACGTAATGGAAAACCTCCCCAGGGATTAAATCCAACTCGGACACCATTCATAAAAATACAGTTAGTGATACTTATGGAATCACCCTTAAACTGGTTCCTAAGTGCAAAGTCTCTAAAGTCCGTGAAGACACAATTATCTGCTATCAATTTACTTCCTCCTGTATTAGCAGCAAACACTCCGGTAATTTCCCCATTACTGTGTGTTCCACTAAAGAGCACATTCTGCAAGGTTAAAGATCCTCCTTCCTTAATTTCGAAAAAATCCCGTGGAGCACCATCAGCAGCTGGTGTATTTACCAATACCGGTGGATTTGTTGCCTCCATAATCCAGCCAGCATCGGGTCCAAGAATGGTCACGTCAAAAGTCAAATCGATACGTCCATCAAAGGCGTACGCTTGACCGGCCTCTACGGTGTAGATACCTGGGCCAGTTATTTGTGCATTCACAAACTGCCCCGGATCCAAAGGTGTTTGACCCATAGAGACCGAGCACAGTCCTAGAATAAATACAAATAATAAGGTAAATGTTTTTTTCATAATAGTCCTTTTTGTTAATATTTAAAATTTTGATTCTTGGATAAATAGCAGCATTAAAATCCAAGTATGTTCCCTAGAAAGTCAAAGTATTTTCATTAAAAAAATTAGTCAAAACGATACCTTAGCCCCAGATCGAATGTCTGCCCATAATACTGGACCGACGAAAGCTTTTGTAATTCACTGGTAAATGACCGATCCGGCCTATTGGTTATATTATTAGCATTAAAATATAATTGAAGACGTCCATCAAGCCAGGGAAGCTTTTGAAAGGCCGTAAAGTCCCACCGCTTATATGCCGCGGTGTACGAATCTAATTCATCATATGTTCTATTAACACCTACCAAAATATTGTCCTGAAATTGATAGGATAATCGAGCTGAAAATCCTCCCACATCATACCCCACAGTGAAATTAAATACGTCATCTGGCTGATTAGGCATCCTACCGGTTCGGGTAGAATCTACAAATACGAGCGGTGCAAAGGGGCCTGATCCCAACTTCTTTGATGTCTGGAACGGATATTCGGTTTTGGAATTAATATGTGTGTAGTTAACACTCAGCACAATGCCTTTCAAGAATTTTGGCAAAAACCACAGGTGTGTTTGCCAATCTAACTCAAAGCCTCGCACTGTGGACTTGGCATCCAGATTAATCCAGGTATTGACGACCGTCTGTTGGGTCTGTGTAAGTTGAAACCGATTATTAACAGATTCTGAATCTTTACTTCTAAAGCTGGAACGTACAATCAGATTGTCTAATTCTTTATAGAAATATCCTGCGGTAAAAAGCCCCAGTTTATTACGGAATATAGAAGCATAAATATCATAGTTTTGAGATATTGACGGCACCAACGATGTATTTCCCAAGTCTAAAGCAGGACCACTGTAGGAGTCATAATAGATATAGGGTGAAATAGCCCGATAATCGGGATATATGATACTCTTGGTACTCGCCATTCGAATATCCAGCCAGTCGGTTGGCTTTACTCGTACATGCATTTGAGGAAACCAATTTTCCCCTTCTAAAAAATCAGCTTCAATTGGGTCATTTCTAAAATCTTCGGGATTTGGACCAAATCGTTCCGTTGAAAATGAACTATAATCGAACTTAAACTTCTCGAAACGTATACCCGGGTAGAGCGTTACATAATCTCCAATGTTTAACTCAGCCATTGTATAGTAGGCAAAGAGATCTCTTTTATAATCATAATCATACTGCGCTGATTCTCTTCCGTCCAGTGAATAATAGCCGCTATTTTCAGCTAACTCTTCATAACGTTTCATTTTAGCGATATCTGCCAGATAGAAGAAATCATCAACTCCTTCCTCTCCCGACAGGTATTCTCCTATATCATAATCGGGATCTTCAAATAGAAAGGCCCTTATACCCAGATTCTGATCCAGATTTTCCAACCCCAGATCAGGCCATAAAGAATCCTTTAATACGCGTACAAACTGCTCACCCAGGAATGTACGGTCCGGTTGACTAAAATGCTGTGTTTCGTCATTATCTCTGTTGTTGTGCACATATTTACCGCCAAGTTTTAAAGTACCTGAAACCTTTTTTGAAAGACTAAAGGGTACATTGAAATTGAGGACTGCCTCCTGAGCAGACTCTACCACGTCTCTCTCTAAAGTGTATAACCTTGTAATTCTTTTTGCATTTTGTGCCTGAATAATTTGTGCAGAATTTAATAACTGATTCGGTGTTACTTCAGTTGGATTTTCTAGTGTTGGTGTGGTAAAGCCGGCCTCTGCTTGTGCAATGCCGATATTCATGGTTAAATCCCCCGGATTGTACTGTTTTGAAATCGAATTCGAAACAGAAAAATCCATAGAGAAGAACGAAAAATCGAATTTACCCTGCAAGGCATTACTAATTACCGTATTACTCAGTTCTCTATCAGATGCAAATGCCGACCATTGATTTCCGATTAATCCCAGTGAGTTTTGCTGCTCAACTTCCTCCTGCGATAAATTACTCACGAAATTGTTCATGATAATCGAACCATTTGGTAGTTGGTAGTCAAGTACCAATCCCCCACCCAGTCTTTGTCTGTTGGTTACTCTATCACTTATGCTCACGCTTGCCAGGTCAATGGGTATGAACCCATCGATCAGAATATCTTCTTCATTCAATGCATAACCTGCACTTAGTACATCAGAATTTCTATTGAAATTATCCAGGTATCCCGAGACCTGTACACCTAATTTATTATTGAAAAAACGGTTGCTCAGAAAGCCAGTCACTCGATAATTATCATACGTATCTGCCAATGAGCCGTACCCTCTTTGCGCACCAAAATTCCCCCGGAATCCTTCCTGTGCCTCTCCAATTTTAAGGTTGACGGTACCTCCTACTGCATCAGCATCCATATCCGCAGTCAACGCTTTCGTCACCTCAATACCACTGAGAATATTCGGTGCTATCATATTAAGGTCAACACTGCGATCATTACGATCCGTAGACTGCATACGCACACCATTTACCATGGTAACATTGTACTGTGGAGAAATCCCGCGAATAGCGACTTTTTGTCCTTCTCCACCGCTTCTGATCAATGACAATCCTGGCAACCGGGCCACGGATTCTGCGGCATTAACATCGGGTACATCTTGTATACGATCTGCTGACACTACATTCTTAATGGTATTAGAAGCAAGCTGCTCATTGATGGCTTTCATCTGTCCAGAGGCCTGCGCTGTGACAATTACTTCCTCGCCCAGGAGGGCTGCATATTCTAATTCCACATTGACTTCGACCGTTTCATCGGATAATACGGTCACAGGTACCTTCTGCTCCTGATAGCCGATGTATGAGGCAATCAAAATGTAATCTCCCGGCGGAACCTGACGGATGACAAATTCACCTACATCATCCGTGGAAGTACCCATACTTGTTCCTTCTAATTGGACATTTGCATAGAGAAGCTCCTCACCCGAAGACTTATCGACCACTTTTCCCCTAATCGATCCGGGACCTACTCGCTTGCGTTTGGCTTCCTTTACCGAAGACAAAATTGTCAGTGCCTTAATCTCTGGGTTATTATTGGTTCTTTGAATACTTAGATTTCCTTCCCGCTCGAGATTGTGAATCTGATTAAATTTCTTTCGGATTTTATTGGCCTTGCGTTGACCCTTTTTGTCCATTCTATAGACGACCAGAAATTTCTCATTGACCAATTCATAGGTAAAGTTGGTCTTGACCAGCAGTCGATTGACAGCATCCTCAAGCCTTTCTTCTTTTC
>JAUILM010000439.1 GCA_030432855.1 Bacteroidia bacterium | reverse complement strand
TTCAATATGAGATTTATGTCTCTCTCTTCCCCGATACCTTTCCCACATGTAATGGTAAAAACGATCAGGGACATATTAAGTTCAGATTAAAACTCAAATGTTAAGAAAAAAATTGTTAAGTATTTCTAAAAGATCTTCACCTGTAGGACACTGACAGTCAGTACTTTCAGGCGATACGGCCCATTGTTGCTCTATCCTTATGCGATCAAAAACAAGACATCTTAAACGAACCGCTTGATACGGTTAGCGAGCATCCGGGTCCTAAGTATATTACAAATTGTCGTACCTGTAGGTGAAATTTTAATAGAGAATCTTGGATAAATTCAGTCTAATGATATAAATTTGCGAGCCCTTATTTCAAAGAGGGAATTTGCCTCCTTAGCTCAGCTGGTTAGAGCGGCGGACTGTTAATCCGTAGGTCCAAGGTTCAAGTCCTTGAGGGGGCGCTTCGAAAGGGAGTTGTATTTTGCAGCTCCTTTTTTTTATCCACTTTCACGCTAACCCTAGTCTCAAGCAACCAATCGCACCTGTACACCGGAGCCGTAGGCGTAGGTGTATGCATTACGTCTACATACTCTATTCGAATAAGTCCGACCTGTAAGTTAAATAATCTACTGCCTTTCTCAATTTTGTGGTCCGATGGGCCGTACATAAATATTCCGGTATTGTACTTCCATCACCGATCCATCGTGCAGCTGAAAACCAATGATTCCTTTTTGTGAGGCATTTGGATCAGTATCCAGGTAGTCCAAAATCTTTAGGCCATTGATCCAATACTCAAGACGATTACCTCTCGCACGAATGGTAACGCGATTCCATTGCTCTGCTTCATACGCCTTTGCGATGATTTCAGGATCAGGATAGATTCTCAATGCCGGGCGTGCATACCAATCACCTAATGAACCCCACAGATTCTCTTCTCCGGGCTTGTGAAAGGCAGCATCAAACTCATAGCCTGATGGTGCCTCAAACCATTTATACCCCCTGAAAGGGAAAGTACGAACCCGATAGTAGATACCTGTATTACGATTATTGTCCCCCGTCAACTTTAACTCACACTGAAACACAAAATCGACGAACTGCACTTTAGTGTATAGCCACTCCGGCAAATCAAGTTCCTCCTCTCCCGTATTTCCAAATAATGTTTCATCCTCAATCTTCCAACGATCCGAAGGCACGCGCCATGCATCCAAAGTACCTCCCTTCAGGAGATTGATTGCCTCATCATTATCTATCGATGGTTCAGTAGCTTGATTGTAATCTTGAGAAAATGAAATGAATGGTACTATGAGAGACCAAAAGAACACAATGCCAAAGTACTTCATCGAATTTTTCATTTTGTTTGTTTATACGGAAGGCAAAGGTGTACACACTTAGTTTCGCTTATTCTGACTTCTCCACATACACATAGAAGGCGTTACTCTTCTCCTGATTTTCCATAGTAAAGTATGCCAGCAGTTCTGTCTCACCTTTCGGGACTGTCATTTCGAGAATGGCACTCCCTGTATCATTGTTGACCCTGGTCTCGATGAGTTGATCTCCGACTTTTAAATGCGCGCTGGTAAATCTCATCGCATTACCTTCAATAACTTCATCTGTATACGCTGTGGCCTCAACGCCATCCTGTAGCTCTGCCCCAAGAGCCAAACCACTTTCCTCAGGCCATCTTCTAAGGCTGAACTTATAGGTACCCGCTGCTGCAAAATTCACAGAGAACGGTGCCGGCGTCATCGGTTTTCCAGCTCTGATCATCTGCTGATTCCAGGGAGGAATTTGATCAGTAGTACGTGCATCATGACAGGTAAGTACATCCACACCACCCGTGCCTAAACTAATGACAGAATACCTGGTTTCCTGTATTACATCTTGCCACCAACGTTCGTAAAAGCTATCCATTTCATCCACTCTCTTCGGAAACGCTGCAGCGACATCATGTTTCTGACCTGGATCCTCATCAATGTTATAAAGTTCTTCTCCTCTGATAAGGCGCCAGGGACCCTCCATCACACAACTGTTTTTTCCTTTAACCGGCCATGGCACTCTTTGGGTATCAGTTACCAGCAGTCTTTGGGGTGCTTCACCTTTACCCATCAGATATGCACTAATATCTGTACCGTCCATCACCTTTTCTGACGTGAAGTTGAGCCCTGCCAGTCCTGCTAGTGTAGGCAACATATCTACATGTGCCGTCAGTCCGTCCAGTTTTTTGCCACCGGTCATTCCTCCTGTCGGCCACCTAATAATCATGGGCACCCTATGGCCTCCATCATATTCGCTTCCCTTTCGACCACGCATTCCCGCGTTGTAGCCTCTGGCTATGCCCGTTTCATTATCCGTGACATAGCCACGGGCTGTTCCATTGTCAGTAGTAAAAATCAAGAGGGTGTTTTCATCAAGATGCAATTCCTCCAATTTTGTTACGAGCTTAGAGAAATTGTCATCTATGTTGGTGATCATACCATAGAACCGCTTTTGCATCTCATCAATCTCTGTTTCTTGCTTATACAGATCATAATATGCTTCTGGTACATTGTAAGGGCTATGGGGTGCATTGAGACTCAAGTAACAAAGAAAAGGTGCATCCTTCTTCTTCTCGATAAATTGAATGGCCTCATCAAACCATACATCAGTACAATAACCGACCTTTTTTTCAGGCTTTCCATTTCTGAAATATGTATCATCAAAGTAATCATTGTTCCAATAATCCGGAGTCTGCCCCACACCCCCACCACCGTGATAAAAGGTCTCGTCAAATCCCCGATCATGCGGTAAAAATGGATGATTGTCTCCCAAATGCCATTTTCCAAACATCCCGGTCGAGTAGCCATTTTCGCGAAATACATCGGCTAGTGTCACTTCGCCAGCATTTAGCATAGAAGCACCCATTATTGTGTGCCACACACCATTTCGATTACAATTTCTGCCGGTGAGTAGTCCCGCCCTTGTTGGAGCACAGGTTGTTCCCACATGATAATTAGTGAGATTGACCGCCTGTTGTGAAAACTTGTCCAGGGCGGGTGTCCTGATAATCGGATTTCCCGTATGACCCAGATCTCCATAGCCCTGATCATCGGTGATGACTATGATGACATTTGGCTTGTGTACCTGAATATTATCAGCTGCTTTTTGATTGGAGCAAGCAAATAGGATTGATGCAATACTCAGCGAGTAAATTAAAGCCGACAATACTCTCTTCATGATGGAAACCTAAATTTTTACCAAAATACGTAATGAAAAAACTTGCTTGAAGCCTTCCCAATAACGTGATGATCGGTAACCGAAAAATCAGCTACGCGTACTGACTAAGAGGAATTTAGTGAAAATTGAAAATACAGTTGGTATCTCAACTCAAGAAGAGAGTGGTTTTATAAGGAAACCAGATTTTGTGTTGGTAGGAAAAGATCTCGAGAACAAATCTCACCTGGTCACACTAAACCCTAAACCTACTATCATCGACATGAGTCCAGCATTTGGCCATTCACCAATAATAAATGGCTATATAATCGACTACACCCAACCTACATTTGGTGAAGACTCCAGCTTAGAGCCTCCTCGGCTTTTCGCACCTGCACTTTCATAACTTCTGAAATCTCGTGATGAATATCAATTCGAGATGAGATCATGGGTAGCGAAGGAATTATTTCATTAGGAATAATAGGCTCAACAGCATTAGGATCGATAAGACGATAAATCACAATTTCCGATCCCTCCCTAACATGTTCACCCCTTAGATTGTTCCAAATCTTGATGAGATAGGGATTTGTTTCCAACACATCAGCTACTTCAAAAATGCTCAGTGACTGCTCCAGTAGATGAAACTCTGTCTCGTAGTGCATAACCATAGATCCTGTTTCTTCAGTTTCCAGGTAATGTAAGAAGCTCTTGGCAACACGTTTTGGCAGTACCAGATCATAACCATCCGTTATGTTGGGTACAAAGTCACTCTTTAAACTCGGGTTGAGCAATTTCAACACCTCTTCAGATACATCAACGACCTTCGCAATTGCACCCAAAGACATGTATTCACCTATATGTACTGATTCTGTCCACTGGATATCGAGCTCTGGAGCGTTGGGAGAAATACCATGTTCTCTATGATGCTCAAGAATATACTGGGCCGCCTGATATTTAGGAATATACTCACGTGTCTGGCGAGGTAAAAACTGCTTGATCGCATCAAAGTCTCGCTTGCCACCTGCCATGCGGATCGCACGATTTACTCTGCCAGGACCAGCATTGTACGCGGCGAAGGCCAGTGACCAATCATCATACTTACCATGCAGGTATTCAAGATATTCAATTGCCGCTTTAGTGGCCTTGACAGGATCTCTTCGCTCATCCAGATATTTATTGATGCGTAGGCCAAGTTCTCTGGCTGTAGGTATCATCAATTGCCATAGTCCCGCAGCACCCACATGGGAAATAGCCATAGGATCAAAACGAGACTCTACCAGTGGTAAAACCTTCAACTCCTCGGGAAGTCCACGTTGAGACAACTCATGTTCTATCATGGGAAAGTAAACGATACCCCGGGCGAGGAGCTCTTCCGTCGTTTCTGCATACTTGATAAATTCGTTGATATAGCGTGCCACCTTATCGTCATCAGATGGATTCAGAAATCCATCGAAATCACGTAGATACGCTGACTCAACTTTGTCAACAGCCACCAAATCTGATGGGCTGAATAAAGTACACACAAATGCAAATAGGGCTACAATATGCAGCACTGGTACATTGATCATGGGACAAACATCGGTTTTCATTTCTCGGGCTAACATATTCAGGCTTTACAAAATACACATTAGTAAAAATTCTAATGCATAAATCATGCCAGTAATATGTTATCTCAAGAACATTTCACAAACATATGTAAAAAGTATAATCAAAAAGTATATATTATTACATAATTATTGTTACAGTCAGAGACGTCAAAGGAAACGCCGAAAGTTGGTACGTAGCATGTAAAAATATTGACAATAACATTTGTTTAAGAAAATTCTCAAACACGGTGTTTTGTTCGGCTATATGGATTTAAACTTAGCGATAAGATCCTCAAGAGGTAGCGGCCATTGCTCACCGGTTTTCATATTCTTCAGGGAATATTCTTTTGAAGCAACCTCGGCAGAGCCCACAATGAGCACATGGGACACATCCATACTATCTGCATATTTCATTTGCTTCTTCATCTTCACCGGGTCGGGATAAAGATCTGCACTTACACCCTCAGACCTCAAGGATCTAACCAGCTGGAAAGCGTGTAAATGACTCTCCGGATCCATCGCAACGGCCAGGAGTCGTACTTTGCCGTCAACATGGGCTGGAAATCGATCCAGTTCTGCAAGAATGTCATAGATGCGCTCGACACCAAAGGATATGCCCACCCCGGATACATCTTTTAGTCCAAAGACCTCAGTAAGGTTGTCATAACGGCCTCCTCCCAGTATGCTGCCCATCTGAACTTCTTTCGATTTCACTTCAAAAATGCAGCCGGTATAATAG
>JAUILM010000438.1 GCA_030432855.1 Bacteroidia bacterium | reverse complement strand
TAACCCGAACGATGCCTGGGGAAGTGCCAACCCTTTTGCAGAGATGGCAAAGGGTAAAAAATTGGGCCTGACCGATGGTGTCGTAAAACCGGTGGATATCTAAGCGGTACGTGTAAATTTCTTTGGTAGTTAAATAACAAAATAAATTATAGAATATGTGGCATTTTTATCCAGGTAAATACATGCCTTCCTATCAGGTAAACCGTGCGTTGACACAAGCGCACTATGGTGGAGGGGAGTTTGCCGAGATATTAGAGGTTGCGGGAAATATAGATCCCGACAATAGGGAGACCATTAATGTGGCATGGTTAGCCATGGGAAATCCTGTGTTTGATCTTGCTGCGAAATTTGAAGAAAATGGAAACTATGTTTCTGCCCGCCGCACTTACCTAAGAGCTTTTAATTATTTGCGATCCGCTGAATTTTTTATGAAGCTGGGGGATGACAGAAAATTGGAAACCTACAATAAATCAGTAGAAGCCTTTAATCGGGCATTGCGATACTTTGATCAACCTGTGGAAAGGATAGAAGTACCCTTCGATGGGTCCTTTTTACCAGGAGTCTTGTTTAGTCCTGTTGGGGTTGAAAGACCTCCACTGATGATTATGTTTGGTGGCCTCGATAGCCTTGCCGAGGAACTGTATTTTGGAGTTGGGACACATCTGAACGAACGGGGAATAGCATTGCTGGCTATGGATGGACCAGGGCAGGGTGCTGCACTACGAAATAATGATATTCATTCTCGTCATGACTACAATGTAGCTGGTACGGCAGTGCTGGATTGGTGTATCGAAAATCTTGGGAATAAAATCGATACCAGCCGTATTGGAATTGGTGCTGTGTCTATGGGAGGATATATGGCCGCTCGATGTGCAGCGTTCGAACCTCGCTTCAAAGTATGCATGATATTCGGCGCTGTCTGGTCTTACCACGAAGTGTGGGTGGGGCGTCCTGACAGCCATCCATTGGCCGAGATTGTACAACACATCATGGGTGTAGATTCGATGGATGATGCTCGTAAGAAGTTGGAAGGCTACACCTTAGCTAACGGTGTGGCCGAAAAGATATCCTGCCCCACTTATATCCTACATGGAGCCGATGATAAACAGAATTTTGTAAGCCATGCTTATCGTGTGGCGGAAAGACTCACTTGTGAGCATGTACTCGAGGTCATACCAGAAGGGGAAAGTGGTGCGCAACACTGCCAGATCGATGATTTCACTCGAACCTTTAATATGTATGACTGGATTGCCAGGAAAATTAAGGAGTAAAAAAATAAAAGTTGGATGATATGGCAGCCGTAAAAAAGGTACTCATTGTCGGTGGTGGGATAGGAGGCTTATCCCTGGGAATAGGTCTTCGGAAAAAGGGAATCGAAGCCGAAATAGTGGAAATTCAGCAAGAATATAAGGTATACGGCTCCGGCATCATCCAGCAAGCGAATGCGCTTAGGGCTCTAAACGAACTCGGTGTCGCCGATCAAGCCATGCAAAAAGGGTCACCATATGGACAGATTAGCATGTGCACAGCTACCGGCCATGAGTTCACCAAGGCAGGTCCACCACCTATCGGTAAATTTCCAAGTCATTTAGGTATCTCCAGACGAACGTTGCATGATATCCTATATGGAGAGGCGCAAAAGCTTGGAGTGGTATTTCGTATGGGTACTACCGTGGTTGGCATTAAGCAGACTTTAGATGCAGTGGAAGTACATTTTACAGATGCATCTAAGGCTAGTTATGAAGTGGTGGTCGCAGCAGATGGAATTTATTCGAAAGTACGTGATCTGGTCTTCGGAAAATTTGAACCTCAATACGTAAATGCATCGGTCTGGCGATACACATTTCCCCGACCCAAGGGGATGGAAACCGGGTACATGTACATGGGTCGAAGGGCTAAGATAGGTTTGATCCCTACCACCAGGGATAGCATATATATGTTCGTTGTGACTATGGAAGGAGACGACAACCCTCACATTCCAAAGGAGGATTTGGTTCCTCGACTACGATCTTATCTCGATGAATTTAGGGTACCCTTTGTGCAAGAGGTCCAACCCCAGATCACAGATGCAGATGAAGTCAATTATCGACCTTTAGAAGTGATGACGGTCCCGGCTCCATGGTATAAAAATCGAGTTATTATGATAGGTGATGCAGCCCATGCTACGGTACCTCAATTGGGGTCAGGTGCTGCTCTGGCTATTGAAGATGCAGTCGTACTGGCTGAAGAATTGAGCAAGGCTCGCACCGTTGAGGAAGCTTTTAGAAAGCATATGGATCGACGATATGAAAGGTGTAAGCTAATTGTCGATGCCTCTGAGAAATTAGTTGAGTGGGAAAAAATGGAGTTTTCCGGAAAGTCACTTCCAGAAGGAGCAAATATTGGTGCCTTAATGGGGAAATCAATGATGATTTTGCAGCAACCTATTTAAGTTGTCAAAATCCAGACATGCAGGTACGCAGGAAAGATTGAAATTATATAAATGAAGTTAGTTACATTTCTCAATACGGAAGGAGAATCCCGCATAGGATGGCTTGAAGGAGAAGGTATCGTAGATATGCAATTGGCAGATTCTCGATTACCGATTGATATGCTTTCATTTATTGATAACCATGAGGCATATTTTTCAATTATCAATTCTTTGAAAAAAGTCTCACCTCATTATTTTTTGTCTGATGTTAGTCTCTTGCCTCCTCTCCCCAATCCCAGAAGTTTTAGAGACTTTATAGGTTTTGAGCAGCACATGTTGAATGCGAGCAAATCCTTTGGACATAAACTGGGGGAAGTATGGTATGAAATGCCGATATTTTATTTTACCAATCATCAGTCCATTGTGGGTCCGGATGATGAGATAAAGCCACCACCTGCTGAACAGAAACTGGACCTGGAACTCGAGATGGCGGTAATTATTGGTAAGAAGGGAAGTGATATTAAGCCTGAACAGGCTGACGCATATATCTTTGGATATACGGTATTCAATGACTGGACGGCCAGAGCTATACAAAAGGTAGAAATGGGAGGACCACCCCTGGGACCTCATAAAGGAAAAGATTTTGCCAATGCCATTGGTCCTTGCATCGTCACAAGAGATGAAATGGAACAATATCGCTGTACACTCGGCGAGGCTGATTTTCCTGAGCATCTAAGAAAGCCTGAAATTCCTCCGGATACCTCTGATCGCTTCAATGTGAAAATGTCGGCTAGAATCAATGGAGAATTGATTTGCGAGGGCAATTATAATACGGTGTACTGGTCGTTCGTCGAGCAAATCCGGAGAGCTTCTGAAAATGGTGTAAATCTTATGCCCGGAGATATATTGGGTTCCGGTACCGTGGGATGGGGAAGTTTGATTGAAAATAATTTTTCAATTCACCGTCCCATCCAGCCGGGAGATCAGGTGGAACTTGAAATTGAAGGAATTGGAGTATTGAAAAATACAGTTGTCTAGTATTTTTAGTTTTTCGATCAATTTGGTCTTCTTCATTTCTATCCTTAGTCTATTCTTGAGAATACGGGCCTGAGCAGTTGTCACTGCGCATTACTTCTACTATTAGCTGTACACTATGTCATAACGGTAGACGTTATGATTCAAATAGAAATGGATTTTCCTTTTTCTCCTCAGAAAATCTATTATCTTATCGGAGGTGTCATTTCCTTAGGCGATGGATACCGGGAGAACCATTTGTTGCATGATCAGATCTACAGTACATCTCAAATTAGTCTTATCCTTTTTACTTATTGTAGTCACTTCTCAGGTTTTTTCTCAGACGTACCAGGTGACCGGTACCGTCCTGAGTACCTCTGATAGTGTGAGTGTGGGTGCAGCAACCGTGATGGTGCTTTCGCCCAGCGATACGTCACTCATTCAGGGAGAGATTACGGACGATGATGGTACATTTCGTATCGATGGGATCAGCAGTGGCACGTATATTCTGGGCGTACAGTTTATTGGGTATGAGACATTGGAAAAGATCATCCAGGTTGATGCAAGAGACCTGGATCTTGGTCTCGTGATGATTAGTGAAACAGCGACCTGGCTTAATGATGTGGTCGTAGGTGCCCGGAGGTCCACAGGGACGCAAAATGGAGACACTACCCAGTATGATGCGGCTGCCTTCAAGACACTGAAAGATGCCAGTGCTCAAAGTCTCATCGAAAAACTGCCGGGAGTCAATCAGGATGGTGGCAATCTACAGGCAGAAGGGGAGAATGTGGTTCAGATTCTGGTGGATGGGAAACCTTTCTTCGGTCAGGATGTACGCACAGCCCTTCAGAATCTGCCGGCCGAAGTGATTGAGAGTGTCCAGATTTATGATAAGCAAAGTGATAAGGCCGAAATGAGCGGCTTTGATGATGGTGAGCTCGAAAAGACCATTAATATCATCACTAAGCCCAATCGGCGGAGAGGGGTATTTGGAAAATTATCCGGTGGAGCAGGGAATGATGATCGCTATTTATTAGGAGCGAGCCTCAATTTTTTTAATGAAGAGCGTAGGGTGACACTGACAGGACTAAGTAATAATATCAACGCACTGAGTTATTCCGCTGATCCGAATAGTCAGGGTGAAACCCGACCGCAAAATGGAATAATAAATACTAATTCCGGTGGTATTAATTTCGTGGATACCTGGGCTGAAAAGATTGAGGTGTCTGGTAGTTATCTATATCGAAGTAGAGAGAATATCGGCAACGATCTTTTGATAAGAGAATATGTACTGCCTTCAAGTGAAGGTCAAATCTATAGGGAGAATGGTGAGGATTTTCAACTCAATCAGGATCACCTGGTCCGGATGCGGTTTGTATATCGAATTGATAAGAGAAACCGGCTTATCTTCCGTCCCTATGCCTCGATTAGAAGTGACCAGGAAGAATCCAGCTTTTTTGGCAGGACCACTGTTGGAACAGACCCTTTAAATCAAACGGAGAATCATCGTGAAGCCGAAAACAAGGATTTTGACCTGGGAGGACGTCTGTTCTACAGTCATCGCTTTCTAAAGAAAGGACGGAGTATTACGCTCGGTCTAAACGCAAGAAATAGCACGAATGAAGATGAGGGAGACCGACTGGCAGAGAATACCTTCTTTACGGAAGATGTCAGAACTGAAATATTAAACCAATACATTACCCGAGATAGGACAGGGTCAAATTGGGAAGCTGATATTTCTTATACTGAACCCGTAGGGAAAAAAGGACAGATAGAGTTAGAATATGAAATAGGAAATAATGTAGATGAATCTGATCGCATCACCTTTGATGTATTGGATGCTACAGATCCCACTGAGTATCGCCCTGATACATTCCTTAGCAATACTTTCGAGAGCGACTACCTGTCGCAGGAAATCGAATTGGGATATCAATACCGGTCTGACAAATTCAGGATTCAAATGGAGCTTGAAAATCGAAATGCCAGATTGAAGAATAATCAACAATTTCCACAGCCATTTTTTCTTCAACGTACGTTTAACAATATTGCCCCAACTGTCAGAATTGATTTTCAGTTTAC
>JAUILM010000437.1 GCA_030432855.1 Bacteroidia bacterium | reverse complement strand
AGGAAATTGAATACATTATCGCCTATAACGTATTGGTAGATGAGGAAAGTGACAATTACGACATCTTTACCATGAATTTGGATGGTTCGGAGAAAAAAAATGTCAGTGATCTACCTGGGGTAGAGTGGACCTACTATGCGCACAATGACGAGTTGTATTTTATTTCTGACAAGGATACTTGCAGCCGATGCTACTTTCTGTATCGATCTGATGGAGCAGGAAACGGGATGAAGCAGGTGACAGAATTTCAACTTGCCGACAGTTGGATGAGCAGTCGTAGAGGGGGAGATCAACTGATTGTAAAACCGAATGCAAAAGTTGATTCAGCGTTTTATATTATTGTTAGGGAAGGAACCATGGTAGAACGTCTGGAGACCGGACTTCCGTCGGCTTCCGATCCTTTGTTTGTGGCTGATGGAAGGCAAGTGGTTTTTCGTGGAGGCTCTACCCGGTCCAAACGAGATGAGGGATATAATGAAGCATTATATATTATTAATGTCGACGGTACTGGTCTGGCAAAATTAACTACCTATCCGGCTACCGATACGACAGCTCCCTGGCATGCCTATCGTGCCGGGCCTCCTAAACTACATCCGTCGGGAGACTATGTTACATATCAGTCCTTTCAAAATGGAAAATACAGTTTGTATGCTGTGAAACTGGATGGATCTATGCAGTGGAAATTGACAGAAAATAAACAGTCTGAAGGTTGGCATGATTGGAGTCCGGACGGAAAATGGTTGGCAATCGAAATATTTGATGATGAGCAAACGCAGTTTCATATTGGATTGGTGGATTGGACCACTAAATCCATGGAAATCCTTACTGATACGACTTATCAATATCAACAAGCACCGACATTTGTCCTGAAACCTGAAAGAATTTCCAGGGATTTATGAGAGAAAAAATGCCTGATTAACTTATCAATCAAGCAAATCGTTTTCAAAGTAGTCAAGGTGTACAAAGACAATCAGCCAGCATCCATATTTCAGTTTTATAAACACCAGAAACACCAATTTCAAAGTTAAGACGTGCCACGCCTTTATTTTGTTTTGCAAATTGAGCAGCATGTGTGGGAGGGTATGCTAACATCTGGCTGAGATTGTCGAATGTGTAAAGTTGTGCCACCTGGTGGTTAGTACTGGAGCCTGATGGTAGCTTTCTTTCATAGATCTGGTAACTATTGATCGTGCCATTTTCCAGGCCGTTTTCTATGATGGGTCTTACCATGTTTTGTTCCACTTCCATTAAATCTTTCATGCCTTTGCCTTCCTTCAGGTATCGGTAGGACATCCAAATGACCTTGGGAAAATCCGTATCATCATGGTCCAAGTTAAGTTTGAGTTGATATACTTCGGTCTTTATTCGGTCTCTGAAGTCCGGGGAATTTTCTACCAAATGTAGTTCTTGCTCAGAGAGTATTTCTTCAGCATTAGCAGCCATGGGCTTCTCAAAATGTCCGGCAAGGCTTTCATTTCCTCGGTAAAAATTTACAGTTATTGCATTGTAATCAGATCCTACACCCGCTTCTGGTAAATAATAAAGTGCCCAATTGAGCAATTCCTCTTTTTCTTGTCGAGATTTGTGGAGTTTCTTGTATGCCTTTTCAAGTTCTAAATATTGATCGGCTTTTTTTGGTTCTACCTTCATGAAGTCCACTACGGCATATACTGGGGGTGCTTGAGCCGATATACTACATGCGTAAAAGATCATGATTGACAATGCGAATTGCTTAGTGATTGAAATAAGGTATTTCATAATTACAAGATTGATTGTGAGTAATATTTGATTTTGATACCATGAAATTGAATCTCGAATGGGTGGTTTACAATGGATCTTGAGTTTCTGGTTGGATATACTCCATTCAAAGTTGATGTCGTCTTTTATCCGGTGGTCTGAGCCATTTAGATGGGGGGATAGTATCCAGTCACTCATGGATATTTGCGAGATAGACTTGATTACTTCCAGATACTCAATGATGGCAACTGTCCAGTATATTTTTATCTATTTTTAGAATATGTATCGATGGCTATTCTTAGCGACCTTCCTCTTTGGATATTTCTTTTCCTTTACTGCCGATTCTCAGGAAGTACTAGAAGTGGATGTATCGGATATTCTGGGAGGTACTAAGGTTGATCTGATCCCCTTCGCCTATGCAATGATTGACTCCTCGGGAAGTATGTCACTAGATGATGTTCAGAAAGCTAATATGATCCCATATGCAGATTTAGAATCTTTACGATCCACAGCCAGTATGTTGCCATATCCTCTATGGCTTCGATTTGCTTTAGATCCCGATCATGAGATTCCCAAAGACTCTCTGGCTATCCATGTTCCACAGGGCAATTTAATGCGAGTTTATGAGGTAAAAGGAAGTGATATACATTTCAGTAGAGGAGGAGCGGAGGTCAGGAAGCACTCCTCGCAAATTGATTTTTCCCAATTTGCCTTTCCTGTCAGAATTCTTGATGATTCAATAAGGACTATATTCCTTCGCATGACTGGCTACGGTGGTCAAGGTCTTGAAGTTGAATTGATAAGTGTAAAGCAACTATATCAGGAGCATGTCAGGATATATTTCGAAAATAGAATTGAATTTCAATACTGGTGGGGACTTGTTTGTGCCTGGTTTTTTTTAGGCATCTTTTTTCTTTTTCGCTACTTGCAATATCATGCAAAATATCTATTGTGGTATAGTCTATATTTAATTGCTATGGCCTTTAATCACTTGGCAGTGTATGAGTCGGCAACCGGGACTCAGATTTTATGGAGTCGACTTGACTTTCATGTTGCAATAAGTTTTAGTTTTGTAGCCATACCTTTTATATTCTTTGGATATTATCTTCTCAGTATTCTTGAATTACATCCCGATAGTCGTCTTTATAAACTATGCAGGCTATTTATTAAAGCCCTCTTTCTTGCTCTAATATGCTCCACAATTGCAAATATTGTACGATATGAATTTAATTACCCGGTGACTCGTGAGATGCACCGATTGTTCTTTTTCCCCTCGACATTTATAGGTGCCAGACTGGCCTGGCTGATATGGCGAAAGGAAGATCGGCTATACAAACTTATTGG
This sequence comes from Bacteroidia bacterium, assembly GCA_030432855.1. Taxonomy (GTDB): domain Bacteria; phylum Bacteroidota; class Bacteroidia; order Chitinophagales; family Saprospiraceae; genus JABDMH01. The sequence continues at coordinate 2,425 of JAUILM010000437.1, read as the reverse complement.
CACCGGTATGATGATATTTATGGTGGCCTGTTTTGTCTTTTCTATACTTATTATTTCCGGCTTGAGTGGTCATTTGCACCTCATTGTTGAAATTGCAATTATCATCGAGATTATATTCTTGAGTCTTGCCATTGGACATAAGACGAAGATGGTCACCGAAGATCTTCTGGAAACACAATCAACACTTCTGAATGTGCAAGCTGAAAATTTGAAGATTCAAGAGAATTTGAATACAAAACTTACCCGACTGGTTGATGAGAAATCCAGGGACATTGTGGAGAAAAACAAACTCCTGGCTATCCGCGAAAAATCGAAACTTGAAGCAGAGCTAAATGAGAAAATTGCCAATGCTGAATTGAAGGCTTTGAAGGCTCAGATGAATCCTCATTTCATTTTTAATTGCCTTAATGCAATTAGAAACTTGATCCAGCACAATAATAATGATCTGGCCACAGATTATTTATCGGACTTTTCATCTTTCATTCGTAAGGTATTGACCTATTCTGAAATCAGGCAGATTACACTGGAAGAGGAATTGAATCTCTGTCGACTATATTTAAGGATGGAACAATTGAGATTTAAGAAAGACTTTACCTTTCAAATCAAGGTCGATGAAGGAACGGCAGTTGATTTTATCCGACTTCCTCCTATGCTGTTGCAACCTCTCCTGGAAAATGCCATTTGGCATGGGCTCTTACATAAGGATGGTGAAAGGAGATTGGTAATCCATGTCTATAATGAGGGAAATGGAGTCGTTTGTGAAGTGGATGATAACGGTGTGGGCCGACAAAATTCTGCAGTGGTAACTGGTAGCACTTCGCGACCACCATCTATGGGGATGAAGCTTTTTCTCGAGCGTCTTGAAGTCAATAATAAACTGTTGGATGATACCTATCATTATGAAATCCAGGATAAGGAAACCGATGGCAAAAGTGAGGGGACCTGTATAAAATTGTATTTTGATCTATGACCAGTCCTAAAATTTCGGCATATATCATTGATGATGAACAGCATTGTATCGATTCATTACATACATTAATCAATCGTCATTGTCCGGAGGTTAAGGTGCTACAAACATTTGATTCTTCCAAAGGTGGGTTACTAGCTATTAAGAAGTCTCCACCGGATCTCTTATTCCTGGACGTAGAAATGCCCTGGATGAATGGTGTCGAATTGCTGACAGCTATTGGAGAGATTGACTTTCAGGTTATTTTTACTACGGCACACGATAAATATGCGATTGAAGCATTTCGATTGAGTGCAATCGATTACTTGCTCAAACCGATCAATAGGGAAGACCTTGTCAATTCAGTACATCGGTCAGCAAGATTTCTTACACAAGGAATTTCCGAAAATATTCAGCACCTTCAGCATAATATGGCTTCGCAAAGTCACTTGCATCGGGTAGGTGTTCCTACCCGTGAAGGCATTGATTTTATTCTAATCGAAGACATTATTTATTGTGAAGCTGATAGTAATTATGCACATATATACCTTAAAAACAAAGGCCATCTACTGATGTCCAAACCACTTAAGGAACTAGAGCTACAGTTGAAACCCTATAATTTCTGTAGGATTCATCAATCCTACTTGATTAATTTGAATCATCTTATCAAATACGTCAGAGGAAATGCAGGGTATGTGGTCATGCAAAATGGTATCAATCTAAATGTGTCCCGGTCTAAAAAACAGGAATTACTGTCGCGTCTGGGATTCGATTGAGGAAATAACTTTGATCAGCGATTGATGTGCCTTTTCCGTAATTTAGTTAGGTCTTCCACAGGTAGTGGAAACCAAAAGAGATATGTAATATGAAGGAGATATCAATTCTAATAACTTCTTTTTTAATCGTGGCTACCACGGCACCCATACAGGCACAAAAAATGGGTGCCGAGATATCCTGGGACAGTTGGGGCGTACCCCATATTCAAGCGGATAATGTTGAGGCTTTGTTTTATGCGCAGGGCTGGGCGCAAATGCAGAACCATGCTAATCTGATTCTGGATTTATATGGCAGTGCTCGTGGACGAGGTGCGGAGTATTGGGGAATAGAAAAATTACAGAATGACCTACTTATTCATACCATGGGTTTTAGTGCGCTGGCTGATGAATGGGAGAAAGGACAGGATGCTGAATTGAAAGCCATTCTACAAAGTTTCGTGACTGGAATGAATGACTTTGCCCTGTCACATCCTGATCAAATCGAGGAGAAAAATAAGGTGGTCCTACCCCTTACAGCTAAAGATGTAAATATGCACGGGATGTATATTGTCTTTACATTATTTATTGGGGGTAATGATTTAGGAAGGGTACAACAATGGCCCGACATGGGTTCTAATACTTATGCGATTGCACCTCAACGATCCGCTTCGGGTCATGCTATGCTGGTGCAAAACCCCCATCTGCCCTGGTGGCGGGAATTCCT
>JAUILM010000436.1 GCA_030432855.1 Bacteroidia bacterium | reverse complement strand
AGCATTGTTGTCGTGGGTACTACTTACGGTACGGTGTCTGATCTAGAAGGTGATTTTAGTATCGCTGCCAAGGAGACAAGTGAGCTCGCGGTGAGTTTTGTCGGATATGAGGGTGTGAAGGTGAGCAATTAATCCACTCATTATTAATGGAAGAATATCTGAAAAAGGACTCGCAATCATCGTAAGTCCTTTTTCTTTTGACCTTCCGACATCACGCTAATAAATGTGACCCTGAGCGCTTGAAATGTCTTTATGGTAGTGTGATTTGCAACTGTTGTCTTTGTGTCTTGGCTGCGTGCAGGAATAGGATGAACTTGAAGTTACAAACTTCAAGTAGCAGCGTGTTTGAATATATCGCCACTTCACCTTAAAAAAGCCCGCTATCTGAAGTTTGCAACTTCAGATAAATATTTTTGATCCTGAGCTGTCAAATATGCAACGAAGCTATCTAAAGTCAAGACGTTAGAAGAGTTTTTCAAGTCATCACATATCCTTGCTGTACACCAAAGTCAATCACGTCTACCTTAAGCAAAACATCGGATCTGTTCAGGTAATTTCTTGCGCTGCTATAAAGATAGTGCTCGGGTTGATCTACGATTCCGGCCACTACCGGATTATTATGGATGTATTCAATTTTCTGAGTTGTGAATCTGGGGTGTATACATACTTTTGGCTGATTATTCTGTAGCCAGACCTGATATTTTGCATTGTTCGTGTTGTATTTTGCATGATACTTAAATACAATTTCGAGTCATTCTTTTCGACTTTCTTTTCCACTATTCAAGATCCAACTAAGCAGTTTTTTTGAAGTATGCTTCTTTAGGTCTCTGACTATGTCTGAAAGACCGGAGGACTTTGCAGAAGCTGATGCGATCAAATGTACATGACTTTCCATTATGACATAGGCATGTAAAGAGAGACCCTTGTTCTGCTGACAATATTCAAAAGCATCAATGATAATGTCACGGCATTCTTTCCGTGAAAATAGATCGACCCAACCTACAATCGTAAATGTAAGAAAGTGGGTTGCATACTGGTCTGAGATGATATATCCACTGCGCTCGGACATTGATGATTAAGATACGTATTATGCAGGAATATGTCTTTATGGTGGTGTGATTTGCAACTGCAGTTCTTATGTTTTTGGTTCGTGCGAGTTAATATGTACTTGAAATTACAAAGTTCAAGTAGCAATCGGAATAGTTATTATATCTTTATAGGGCTTGTTTTTAGTGGCCTCATATTCTTTATCATTTTATGACCATGACTTCTAAATTTAGGATCTTTGGAGTTACGATATTTCTACTAATTTTGAGTTTTGGTGTATTTCTGGCAGTCTTTGTTCCATATCTGTTTCGCAACGAGGAGGTGAATGGCAGTGATTCTTTTCTGTATCTCTATTTTTTACTGGTATTGATCACTAGCTTGCTCTTTGTATTAATCATTGAACTGCCTAAAATTCGTCGATTCAAAATAACTGATGATATGCTCACGATAGAAAGTCCAATTTTCGGTGCTTCAAAGTCGTATAGGTGGGAGGAACTCGATGGATTTAAAACTCAAACCCAGTCTTCAAAATCAGCCGATTATGAGATTGTACTGATAATCAAAAACGGTATTTGTGTCCAGGAAATATCCAGTTTTTATATACGAAACATTGAGGAAGTAAAGAATGCCCTAGTCCGACACTTAATTGATTTGGGATATCAACCCTTTAGTTTTATCAATTATATTAAAGGAGCTTTTAGTCGAGGTATTCGCTTTTGAAGTATATGACTTTCCATTATCACATTTAAGCCCAAATACATGACGTTATCTGACGTTATCCGAAGCTTGCAACTTGGGATAATCCCATCGCTCACTGCTTCATATAGAGTCAGTCCCTACCATTTTTGCATTATTTTGGGGCACTCCACAGATTCTGGTGTATTCCCGTTAAAGTCTGCCAGTGGTTTTAAATCTGATAGTGATGTAAATTTAGTTTTCGCGTCTAATGCATACAGCTTTCCATTGGCTGCTATCAGAGTCCGTTGATTGTGATCAGCCTCCAGGCAGGTACAACCTTCGAGAAATATATCCTCGCCATCTTGTCGGATGAAGTAATAGTGATCCTTGAAATTTGTTTTATCAACACCGTGTATTATCGCGCGATCATTTGGTAGGGAACGATGTGACATACTCATTCTGCAAAATTGTTCCTGCGTATTTAATCTTAGATTGCCATATATCCATTCTGATGGCTGACTACCTTGTTGTGCTTGTGAACTAACCTGCATCTCTTTCGGCAAATGATAGCCTTGCTCAAGATCTTTCCATGCGGCATCTAAAACGATGTGACGGTCATCTATAAAGTAACCTCCACCTTCCCAGGTTCCCAGTCCTTCCCAGAGGGCGAGAGCCGTAAAATAGGGTGGCCGGCTGATAGCCGTCCAGGTTGGACCTACATCGCGTTTTCTCCTCCAATCTCCGGCAAAATAGATCAGGTATTTTCCTGTGGGTGAGAGGTTTGATCTTTCTGCCATTACCCTTCCTTTTAGCCATTGGCCTTGTTGAAAACGATCTTTTCGTAGGTCCCACTTGATCAATTGTGTCCAGGCTCTGGGACCCCGGCGGAAAACAACCGCAATGGGCGAATCTCTGGCAATGGTGAATTGTAGGTTAGCACTCGATTTAATCATAATTTCGGGTTTCCTAAAAAAATGAAGCTGTCGAACCCTTTCGGCTCTTGGATCAATGCAGGTGGGTGCATGATATGGATTGCTTATGTTATTCGACGATATACTATCATCTAGGATTATCATCATATTAAAATTCCATATTTTAAAGCTAATTAATTAACGCCTAAGAAATAGATTATGAATTGGTTCCGTACCCAATCCCATGGCTTGATATGGCTTATAGTAGCCTTCGCCATCATCTCATGTTCAGAAGATAAAGTAGGGGAGTTACCTGCAGATGTCGGACTGAAAGACTATTATGCACCCGAATTCCTGATTGGAGCTGCTCTAAACAGAAGGCAGATTACCGGGGAGTCAACTGAACAGATGGACCTCATTGCCCGTGAGTATAATAGTTATACCGCCGAAAATGATATGAAATCCATGCATATCCATCCTAGTAGAGATGAATACAACTTTGATGTGCCAGACAAACTTTTTGAGCTAGCCGAAAAAAATGGAGCCAAGGTGCATGGACACACCTTGATTTGGCACAGTCAGCTTTCCAGGTTTATAAGAGAAATCGAAGATCCCGATGAAATGCGGCAAACTTTGACCGACCACATTAATACGATAGCTGGAAGATATGCTGGCCGCATCGATAGTTGGGATGTGGTAAATGAGGCGGTAGAAGGAGATGGATCACTGCGGGAATCTGTCTTTTATAAGGTGCTGGGTGAGGATTATCTGACGCTCGCCTTTGACCTCGCTGCAGCCGCTGATCCTACTGCTGACCTGTACTATAATGATTACAGTATGACCGGTGAAGCTAAGCGAAATGGTGTAATCAGGATGGTGAAGAAAATACAGGAAAATGGTGCAAAGATTGACGGCATAGGAATGCAGGCGCATTGGCATTTGGAAACTCCCACGTTGGAAGAAATTGAAACCAGCATTTTGGAGTATGCAGCATTGGGAGTGAAGATAGCTATTACAGAACTGGATATCGATGTATTACCCAATCCACGCAACGTAAGTGGCGCAGACATCGGGCAGCGTGCTGAATTGAGTGATGAGATCAATCCCTATAAGGAAGGCCTTCCTGAATCTGTCAATGAAGCCCTGGCCAGGCGTTACGAAGATATTTTCCGCTTGTTTAAGAAGCATGAAGATCTAATAAGCCGCGTCACCTTTTGGGGAGTTAATGATGGTAATTCATGGAAGAATAATTTTCCTGTGAGAGGCAGGACCAATTACCCACTTTTATTTGACCGAAATAATAAACCTAAAAAGGCATATCACCAGGTATTGCAGGTCAAAAGTGGTGTGTGACCATTAACGCTCGGACGCCTTAATGCACCCATTCTCATTGGGAGATGATATTTGAGAATCTATACTTACTGCGAATAAACACTTGCTATCTTTGATGCAAATACTGCTTCATGGAGTGCATAAGTGTTTTCGATATGCTTAAAATCGGTGTAGGGCCTTCCAGCTCACATACATTGGGACCCTGGCGTGCCGCGGAGCGCTGGTTGATCGAACTTAGTGATGAAGGTGTCTTAAAGGATGTGAAGAGGGTGAAAGTGCATTTATATGGCTCCCTCTCCCTTACGGGTAAGGGCCACGCCAGTGATATTGCGGTAGCATTGGGACTTATGGGAGAGGATCCTGAGACCATCGATTGCGCTCAAATCGATGCGATTATTACATCACTTGGAGAATCGAAAATCATTTCTCTTGCCGGCAAATACCCGATCTCATTTTCCTTTGAAAGTGATATAATTTTTGATGCTGAATTTCTACCTTTTCATGCTAATGGTCTTCGATTTCAAGGTGAAATGTCAAATGGTGAAAAGAGGTCCGAAACATATTATTCGATTGGAGGAGGTTTTGTCGTAAAAGAAGAATTAATTCATGCAAAGGAAAATAGAGCCATCTTCAGAGAATTTCCTTATCCCGTCAAAACTGGCAAAGAACTTCTGGCCTTCTGCCACGAAGAGCGTAAGTCTATTTCCGAAATAGTATGGCAAAATGAAATATCGCTTCGATCTGAGGAAGAAATAAATACAGGCATCGAACGTATTTGGAACACTATGCTCCAATGCATGTATGACGGTTGTCATACTCCAGGTCATTTGCCAGGTGGGCTAAATGTAAAGCGAAGGGCATTTGATATGCATCAAAAACTGAAAGGTGAGGTGCCCTATTCCACAGCTCAGGAATGGTTGGAGAGTATACGCAAGACCGAGGTCAAATTTCGGCAGATATTGAAATGGGTCAGTTGTTTTGCATTGGCGGTCAATGAAGAAAATGCATCCCTACGTAGGGTAGTAACCGCTCCAACCAACGGTAGTGCAGGTGTGATCCCTGCCGTGCTAATGTATTATTTAGTCATCGATAACCATGAAGCCGGGTTTCCGCAGATAAGGCAGTTTCTATTGACGGCTAGTGAAATTGGAAGTATCTTCAAAAAAGGGGCGACAATCTCCGCTGCCATGGGAGGATGTCAGGCAGAAATCGGTGTGTCTGCAGCTATGGCCGCTGGTGGATTGGCCGAGTTGATGGGTGGTACGCCAGAGCAAGTACTGATGGCAGCCGAAATTGCTATGGAGCATCATTTGGGGCTGACTTGTGATCCTATCGCCGGTTTAGTTCAGGTCCCTTGCATCGAACGAAACAGTATGGGGGCTATCAAAGCTATAAATGCAGCTGAGCTGGCATTGGATTCAGATCCCCTACATGCCAAAGTACCTTTTGACAAGGTCGTCAATACGATGTGGGAAACTGCGAAGGACATGAGTAGCAAGTACAAAGAAACTTCACAGGGTGGATTAGCGGTCGAGGTGTTTTTAAGCGACTGCTGATT
>JAUILM010000435.1 GCA_030432855.1 Bacteroidia bacterium | reverse complement strand
ACAGAAAAAAACAATAACGAATAAACCGATCCGGGCATTGGTCTTTAGCAATTATGCAACCCCGGACAATTATTACAAGTCGGTAGCCGAGGCCTGCGATAAAATGAATATCCAGTTGGATGTAATCGGAAGAAGTTTTCAAACCAACACGTTCACTCCCGAAGAAGTGCTCCCCGAATATGATATCATCTTTGCCAAAGGTAAAGCGGCACTGGAATCACTCTCTTCAGGTGCAGCGCTTATCGTTTGCGATTTTAGAGGCTTGGGGGGAATGGTCCTTCCGGAAAACTACCGATATTTCCGTGAGAATAACTTTGGTATGGCTACGATGACACGTCCTCATGACGTGGATTTAATCGTGGAGGAAATAAAAAAGTATGATCCTGCCTCAGTAAAACTTATATCCGATCGCATTAGAGGTGAAGCAGCTTTTAGTAAATACACCGATCATATAGTCAGGATATACAAACAGGTGATAAGGAGCTATCGATGGAAAAAATGGTGGGTACGACAGGATGTTGAGGAAAAACTGATACGGACTTTTGAGCAGACCAGGGCAATTGAGTAAGTACACTAATTTCCATCTGAAGATCATTGTCACACCCATCTCGGTTGCCTGTCGCATTTTTTTTGGCCCCAAACTGGATAGCACAACGTTGATTGTTATAAGATATCGACGTACCTTTGCAGGCAGAGAAATGCAAAAACAACAAACAAGAACATATCGATGGATAGCCTATAGCCTGGTTGTGTTGATGACTACAACCTCTTTAGGATATGCCGTAGATCTCCATTTTTGCAGTGGTACTCTGAAGAACTTCAGTTTCTTAGGAAAAGCAAAGAACTGTCATCAAAAGATGCAGTATTGTCCGCATCATGGCTCCATGATGGCGATGGATACAGATAAGGGTTGCTGTGATAATGAAGTAGTAATCATCGAGAATCTAGATGTTGATTATCTAAGTGCCACATCTTTTGTGTACGACGTGGCTATTACCTATGTACTGCCTCCCTTTTCTCCTGACGAATCTCCTGTAAGTGGTACTACCAGTGGCGATTTGATTACTGAATACTTGCACTTCAAGCCGCCTTTGCCAGCTAAATCTCGTGCGATTTTGTTCCAATCTTTCCTTTTTTAGTCTTTCCATACTGCCTCCAGTTCGGAGTATAACCCTTTCCTTGTATGGAATGGGCATCAAGTGATTTCACCATACTTTTTTCTCAATAGGATGGAAACATCCAATCATAATTACGATTCAAATGATGCATCATTTGATCCGGTTTTTTCTTGAAAACAGAGTCATCACCTGGCTCCTACTAATCTTAGTAGTGGGGTGCGGCCTTATGACATCACCCTTCAACTGGGACTTGTCCGGTTTTCCACGTGATCCGGTCGCGGTTGATGCCATTCCTGATATTGGTGAAAATCAGCAGATTGTATTTAGCGAATGGCCTGGACGTTCACCTCAGGACATAGAAGATCAAATCACTTACCCTCTCACCTCCATTTTATTGGGTATTCCAGGAGTAAAAAGTGTGAGAAGTAACTCCATGTTCGGCCTTTCCAGCATCTACTTAATATTCGATGATGATATAGATTTTTACTGGAGTCGGAGCCGAATACTGGAAAAACTTAACGCTCTGCCTCCAAATATCTTACCGACGGATGTCAAGCCTTCTCTGGGACCCGATGCCACAGGATTAGGACAAATTTATTGGTACACACTGGAAGGTCGAGATAATGAAGGAAATCCAACAGGAGGATGGAATCCAGAAGAACTTCGGTCCATTCAGGATTTCTATGTCAAATACGCTCTGTCCGCCAGTCAGGGGGTATCTGAGGTATCATCCATTGGTGGTTTTGTCAAGGAGTATCGGGTGGATATAGAACCGGAGGGTCTGAAATCACGAGGTATATCGCTGCAGCAAGTCATAAATGCTATTCGGGAGAGCAATCTTGATGTCGGTGCCCAGACACTCGAAATAAACAGTGCTGAATATTTCGTGCGGGGGCTAGGTTATATAAAGTCAGTTCAAGACATTGAAGAAAGCGTCGTGACCCTGAAGGGTAACCAACCCATACGAATTCGCGATATTGCAAAAGTCTATATAGGACCTTCGACTCGCAGAGGTCTCCTGGACAAATCAGGAGCCGAGGCGGTTGGAGGCGTGGTGGTTGCACGGTATGGCTCCAACCCCATGGAGGTAATCAACTCCCTGAAAGCAAAAATTGATGAAATTTCACCCGGACTACCCACGAAAACACTGGCAGACGGTACACAATCGCAAGTGACTATAGTGCCCTTCTATGATCGCACGCAATTAATCAGGGAGACCATCGGAACACTTGAGGAGGCACTCACCCTTGAAATTCTGATAACTATCATTGTGGTTCTGCTGATGCTATTCAACCTACAGGCATCTGTCCTTGTCGCGATTACCCTACCTGTATCGGTGTTGATTTGCTTCATCGCCATGCGTTATCTCGGGGTAGATGCCAATATTGTAGCTCTTTCCGGTATTGCAATTGCTATTGGTACTATGGTCGACATGAGTATTGTCATCACTGAAAGTATTTTCGAACGCCTGGAGCGGAAACAATCGAAAGAAAGACTTTTCTCCACTGTTTTGAAGGGAACAACAGCAGTAGCCCCTGCCGTCATTACAGCCATAGCTACAACCATCATCAGCTTTTTACCCGTATTTGCCATGGAGGGCGCGGAAGGCAAGCTATTCAAACCACTTGCCTACACAAAGACATTTGCATTGATCGCTGCCATTTTGGTCTCACTCATTTTCATACCCCCACTTTCGCATGCCATACTGAGTATAAAAAATCGATCGGGAATCAGGAAAAGAATGATCAACCTATCCGTCATCATCCTGGCCCTCGTTGCATACTTCCTTACCCATATATCGCTGATCTTAATTATTCCAGTCATTGCAGCATTGGGCTTACTGCAAGAATTCATCAGTACCCAATATCCAACCTTTAGAAATGCATCTTCCATACTATTAAGTATTCTTTATGCATTAGGGGTGGTTATTTTTCTGACTAATATTTGGATGCCATTGGGAGTTGATAAATCCACTTTTCAAAATATAATCTTTATTGCTCTTTTTATTGCGGTTCTGGTAGGTACCTTTTGGCTTGTTATCCACTATTACACATCCATTCTCAGGTTTCTATTACAATTCAAAATCGTCTTCTTAGCCTGTGTGATTGGACTGATATATTTTGGATTTACAATATGGAAAAATACGGGAGAAGAATTTATGCCTTCACTTGATGAGGGATCATTTCTATTAATGCCTACTTCTATGCCTCATAGTGGTATCGAAGAAAATAAAAAGAATCTGCGAATACTGGATATGGCGGTCACAGCTATTCCTGAAGTCGAAACTGTAGTAGGTAAAGCAGGTCGGGCAGAAAGTGCATTAGACCCGGCACCATTGTCTATGTATGAAAATATAATTCTCTATAAATCTGAATATCGAACGGATGAGGATGGTCAGCGCATCAGGTACAAGTACGAGGACAATGAATATGTACGCGATGAAAAAGGCAATCTCATTATCGATAAAAATGGACGATATTTCAGACAATGGCGCGATCACATCAAATCTCCTGATGATATATGGAATGAAATTGTTTTAGCTACTTCACTACCCGGAGTCACTTCGGCTCCAAAACTACAACCTATTGAAACCCGACTTGTCATGTTACAAACCGGCATGCGTGCACCGATGGGGATAAAAGTGAAGGGACCCGATCTCAAAACTATTGAGCGAACGGGACTGGATATTGAAAAATATCTGCTTGAAGTCGAAGGTGTGAAGAAGTCGGCGGTATTTGCTGAGAGAATCGTTGGCAAACCCTACCTAATAATAGATATAAACCGAGCCAAAATCGCCCGATATGGTCTTAGCATTGTCAGTGTCCAGAGACAAATTCAGGCAATCATAGGCGGTATGTCTCTTACCACTACCGTGGAAGGTCGCGAAAGATATCAGGTAAGAATCCGATATCCTATGGACTATCGGGGAGACATTGATGCTATCAAATCCATATATATCGAAACTCCAAATGGTGGACCTATCACCCTCGGCGAATTTGTCGAAATACGGTATGAGCAAGGTCCTCAATCAATAAAGAGCGAAGATGGTTTTCTTGTAGGGTACGTACTGTTTGACAAGGAAGACAATTTTGCTGAGGTTGATGTAGTGGAAAACGCAAACAACTATTTGGAAGAAAAAATCCGGGCAGGAGAATTACAAATTCCGCCGTCCGTAAATTATCACTTCTCCGGCAATTATCTTCAGCAGGTACGGGCCTCAAAGCGACTAGCACTAGTCGTCCCGATCGCCCTTATTCTAATATTTATCATTCTATACTTGCAATTTCGATCGGTAGCTATTGCCCTTATGGTATTTTCAGGTGTATTTGTGGCCTTTGCCGGGGGATTTATTATGTTGGGGCTCTATAATACTTCCTGGTTTTTCGATTTCAGTTTGTTGGGAGTGAATTTCCGGGACCTATTCCAAATTCAGTCTATAAACCTTTCCGTGGCTGTCTGGGTAGGATTCCTTGCCTTATTTGGGATTGCTACCGACGATGGTGTCCTTGTTGCCACTTATTTAAAAGAAAGTTTCCATAAATCGAATCCCAAAACAATCCCGGAAATCAGAGACGCGGTTGTCGAGGGTGGACTTCGCCGGATCAGACCCGCTATGATGACTACAGCCACAACACTATTGGCATTATTGCCAATTCTTACCAGCACGGGGCGGGGTGCAGATATTATGATTCCTATGGCAATACCATCTTTTGGAGGTATGGCATTTCAGATTATAACCATGTTCACGGTCCCTATTTTATTTAGCATCTGGAAAGAATTAAAGTTAAAAATGAGACAGTCATGAAATATTATTTCCTGCTCATACTATTTATGCCAACAACATTATCTGGACAATCCATTGATAGCCTGATTGAAATGGCAATACAAAACAACCATGGATTAAAGTCATTAGCTCTGGAATACGAAGCGGCTCAGCAAAAAGCTGGTCAAGTGGGTGGTCTTCCTGACCCACGGGTTAGTCTGGGGTTGGGTGTGTCCCCCATACAGACTAGACTAGGACCGCAAGTGGCGAGAGTTGGCGTACAACAGGCGATCCCTCAAAGAGGCCTTCTTACCAAGAAGAGATCTATTGCCCAATCTCGAGCTGAAATCAAAGCATCCCTGGAATCAATGCAATTGCTTGATATAGAGTATGCAATCAGGACTGCTTATGCTCAACTAATACAAATAAAAGAGGAGCAGAGTATTATTAACAAAAAACTGGTGGTATTTGAAGGGCTTGAGGAACTTGCAAAATCGAAATTACGATCAGGCAAAGGCTCTTTGAGTGATAATCTCCTAATAGAAAGAAGCCGTATTGATATTCTGAACCAGAAGGATCTACTGGAAAAAGAAAAAGAATCGTACCTGATAAAAATAAACAGATGGACCGGGAGGCCGCTACTTACAGAGG
>JAUILM010000434.1 GCA_030432855.1 Bacteroidia bacterium | reverse complement strand
CAGGTCGCCATCCTTGTCGTAGTCAAAGAAGGCAGCTTGTGTACTATATCCACTATCTGCCAGGCCATATTTTTCTGCGGATTCTATAAAAGAAGGAATCCCATTTTCATCAAGGCCTTTATTTAAGAAGAGGATGTTTTTCATCTCCTCTGCGGTTTTGTCATATCCGGCTACTGATATATAGATATCTTTCCAACCATCGCTATTAATATCTACAACAGCTATTCCAGTACACCATTTATTGGTGGTCACCCCAGCCTGGGTGGTAATGTCTTCAAATTTGAAATTTCCTTTATTTAGATAAAGTCGGGAAGACACCTGGTTTCCTCCGAAGAATAAATCTTGCAGACCGTCATTGTTAAAGTCTCCGACACCTACACCGCTTCCATTATAAATGTATTCGTAAGCCAGTGCATTAAAACTGCTGTCGATGGCGATGTCGTTGGAGAAATGAAGATTGGAATATTCCGGACCTACAATTTCAAATAACTTAGTGCTTTCTGTGTTTTGGCATGAGGAGAACAGCATGGCCCATGCGATGAATGTAGGCGGTATCCAGAAAGTGTGTAAAACTGAAGCATACTCCAGCACAGCATTCAGATATTTAAGCGCTAATTTCATTTCAGTTTCGTACTAATACAAGTCTGGAAATTTAAAGTAATAATTGTGGTTTTTTATAGGCTGCATATTATGCAAGATTTGTCATCTACTGCCTTGGTTCCCTTCAGTATTTATGTCCCTCATGCACTGATCTTTATAGAGGCGGTAGATGTTTTTTTATTCTTTGAGATTGGCATAGCTAATTAAATTCACATTCTTTTTCGCGATGGCTTCTTTGACGGCATCACTCGTAAGGACACGCAGTACGGCATCCCGATCGTAAGCTACGTGATTATAGCTGGGATGACCGATGGCTTGCTGCTCTGGCATACTGTGTGCCGGATGCTCAACAAACATCCAGTTGCCGGGAGTCAATGTATGTATTGCTTCTACAAAAAGATCGATGCGTTGCTCTGGAGTCATTGTATTATCCCATCGAAGAGGTAGTCTTTTTACCTCATATTCCTCAGGATAGATATCGAGGTTATATTCGTCACCTAGTTTTTGATATAGTGCTTTAGTCTCCTCATTCATACTGAGACAACCCATGTGCGCAGACATGTGTGTGACACCCGGGAGATCCTTTTTGATGATTTCTATCTGTGCTCTCAGTTCTTTCTCTATATCGGCCAGAGACCAGTCATTTTCTAAGATTGAGTTATCGGGCATCAGATCGTTGGGCCACACCATAGGATAAAAATATCCATGATCATCCACGATACTGGTGACATGTGTGACAGGACGCCATTTCATGTTCGTCCATTCACTGGTGAGGGTCAGATGAATACCGACATCAATATCAGGCCTTTTTTTAAGCATGGCAATGGCTTCGGGATACCAGGGAGTAGGTACCATAACCTCCACAGAGGTTGCAATACCTTTGTCAAAAGTCTCTAGAATGCCCGTATTAGTTGCATGAGAACATCCCATATCATCGACTCTCACGATGAGATTAATTTGATTATTGTTGGTAGATTGCGCACCTGCCGCAAATATTCCTATTAGGATGAGTAGTGGAAGGAAAAGTATTCTACGGAATAGTATTGCCAATTTCAATCGATACATTGCCAAAAATATATAGTTTTTGTAGGCACCCCTTGAAAATGTAATCAAGAGATATGTCAGGAAAGCTACTAAATGTAAATTACTAAATTAGGTCGCGCTGTTTGTTAGGTAAAATGAGGGAGAAATATATGATCAAACTGTTGAAGATGCTGCTCTTAAGTGCATGGTTTGTGTTGCAGAGTTTCACAATATTGTCGGGTCAGCCATTACCTGTTTCGGGGCATCCTGTTTGGCTTAGCGAAGATGATAATACCCGTTTTCAAGTGGCCTACTTTCGCAATACCTTTGATCTGCCAGCAGTACCTGAGCATGGTGAGCTGAGTCTCTTTGCTGATAGTCGATACCATTTGATTGTGAATGGTACTTTTTTGAATTTCGGACCCACTCGTGCCTATCCTGAGCATCCCATGTATGATACTCTTGATATTGCTCCCTTTCTAAAAAAAGGAGCAAATACGATATCAGTTATCGTACTGTCAAATGGTACGGCCACTTTCCAATTGCGTCATCAGCCTCCGGCTTTCTGGGCCTGGGGTAATATCGGCGATATAAGTCTGGAGACACCAGGTAGCTGGAAGGCTCATCGGGCAGCTGGCTACGATGCAGCAGCTCCCCGCGGAAATTTTGCCACGGGGCCGGTCGAAATATATGATGAAAGGATGGACACTGCTCTTTTGGGATGGCAGGACAGTGACTATGATGATGGCGCATGGCAAACCCCCGAGATAATATCACGAGAACACTGGGGTGATTTGCTGGTACGTGATATGCCTATGCTTACCAATCATGAAATATTGCCATTCCAAATACTAAATCAATACTCATTGGATGCTTCCGAAGATCTGTATTCTTTTCAGCAATCCAATGATGATCGGTCGATGGCCGAATTTAGAAAATCCCTTAAGTATGTGGGGTATACCTACATACACTCGAACAAAGCACAAATAGTCACCGTCGGAGTGGGAAGGGGAAATTATTTTCTCAATGGAGAAAGTGTGCAGAGTATGGAGGATCATGCCTCCTTACCCCCACGGGCAAATCTTACTTTGTCCTTACAAGAAGGTTGGAACGAACTCAAAGTGGGTGGAAATAGTCATTTTGCCAATTGGGCTTTTATTCTGTCAGTACCCCGGTCCAGTGGACTTACTTTGAGTCCAGATAAGCAGTCTTCTGATATTTATTTTCGACACACACTTCCCATGGATCCTGCCACGGATGTAGACTCCCTATTAAGTCTGCCTCTGGATCAGCTTAAAAGGTCCAATACCTGGATAGATCGATCACTGCAGCATGTAGAGGGCAATCCTACCCTGGACGTGGTCTTCCAGCCACTTATTGAGAAAGCTACATCTCCTTATATGTATGATGCCAGGGACATCGAAATCGATAGTGGCGGTGGGGCCTTGGTGGTTGACTTTCGATACAAACGTCTCGGAAGGTTGGTGGTAGAATATGAAGGACCACCATCTACAGTCTTTGATGCTGCCTTTTCGGAAGATCTGCGGCATGGACGGCCCAATGTGTCAAAAAGATATGGACTCACAATGTCGGTACGGCATATCAGTGGTGCCCACAACGGTCGCCTTGAGACTTTGCGACCTTATGGACTTCGGTATCTACATCTGAACGTAAGAAATAATACAGCGCCGGTGAAGATCAAGCGCATTTATGTTCGTGAGCATGTATATCCATTTGAAAGAATAGGGCGATTTGAGTGCTCTGATCCTCTTATGAATGCAATCTGGGAAATGGGATGGAGAACCGTGCAGGTATGTGCCGAAGACAGTTATACGGACACTCCATACAGGGAGCGGGCGTTGTATGCCGGTGATATGCTACCTCAGATGGGGGTGACGGTAGCGGGGGCGAGTGATCTAAATCTCATTCGAAGATCCCTGGATTTGTTCATTGATATGTATACAGATTTATTTCATGCAGATGGCATGCGTCATCCTGATGAAATTGGCCTGCTGGAAGATTATCCGCTGCTTACGGTAGAGTCTCTTCGGTGGTATGTATCATGGACGGGAGATCAGGAGTACCTGAAAAAGGTATACCCCGATTTTGCCCATATGGTCAGACATTATCTGCAGCGACGGGGCGACGATGGATTGATTCTGAGCAACCGTGTTTTTATAGAGTGGACTCAAATCGAAAAAAGTAATGTGAAGAATACTGCCTTTCACGCCATTTTGTCCAGAGTTTGCCATCTCATGTCTGAACTGGCCATGCAGATTGGTGAGGAAAGTGATGCAACGTTTTTTAAGCAAGAAGCTGCAAAAATCGGTGATGACCTGGTAGATGTGTTTTGGGATCCCCAATCAGGGCACTTTTTGGATGGTATAAAAAACGACTCTTTGATTCAGAACGCATATTCGATTTCCTCCATCTGGCCCTACCTGGCCGGCTTGACTGATCAAGAAAAAATCGATCAAATCTTTCCCTACGTCATAGACCAGCTACAGGAGATTGGTACCGAGAGCAGAAGAAAACGTGTGACCCCTTATGGAAGCTTCTATGTGCTAAAAGCCCTGGCTCAGGAAGGTAAGATGGAGCAGGTAGAAGATTTTATTCGTCGACATTGGGGTATTATGATTCATAAACACGATGATACCGCATGGGAAAATTTTGATGACGTAGGAGTGGGTACACTCAGCCATGCATGGAGTGCAGCCCCTACTTTCCTCCTGTCCTCGGAAATACTGGGTGTCAATCTGGGTTGGCCTCATCCGGTGCAGTTGGAGGAGATCACAATTGCTCCCCAATCCGCCTCGCTGGATTGGGCAGAGGGAACCGTACCGCACCCTGAAGGACCCATACATGTGGGCTGGGAAGTGAAAGGAGAACAACTATTCCTGACATATAGTGCGCCCAAAAATGTAAAGGTAACCGTAAGTCCGCGCGGTCGTTTGTCGCAGCTAAACCTCTGGGTAAATGGAAGTCGCGCACAGCAGACTTCTCCGTAATACCGTTAGTGAGGTGAGGTGATTCCTGAAATAATTGACCCTGCCTTTTTTTTCTAATTGTGATCTTTGGTTGAAAGACCAAAATAATGCTTGTATTTTAGGGTCCGGTCCTGGAATAATACCGCACAAACCTGACTTGGGGATATGAGAAATGATCTTAGGTTGCAGCAATTTGCGTCATCCCAACCAATGGAGTGGTGCAGGTATCTCATTATCTTTGGCTTTGTCTCCCTCTGGAGTTTTATCTCCTGGTCTCAGCCAGATCTCCTTCTACAGAAAGCACATTCAGAAAACCGAATCTCAGAAAATGCAGGTCGGTCCATGCTGATGGATCATCGCGGTTATTTGTGGGTAGGAACCATTGATGGCCTCAACCGGTATGATGGCCATAAGTTTGAAATTTATCACGCCAACCCAACCGATTCTCTGTCTTTGATTCACAACTACATTAGTCAGTTGTTTGAAGATTCTCGGCATACTCTTTGGGTGGGAACGATAGCGGGTTTATGTAGGTACGAACCTGACTTAAATGGTTTTAGCACAATTGCCAGGATTGGTTTTATCAATGGAATCATTGAGGATGATCAGGGTAGAATTGTTGTGGCGTCCACGACTGGTGTGTATCGTTGGGATCCACAAAACCAGGCTATTGAAAAAATCTGGTCGGATGTACTCCTGGAACATCGTATTCAGGAAATCGAACAGGATGACCAGGGAACAATGTGGGTTGGTTATGAAAATCGAGGGATGAGCAGCATTGATCTGGCAGGGGAAGTCAAACATCACTTACAGTCTCATATTGAGTCTGGTGTATATGAAGGTAGCGTATTCGGCATGCATTTCCTGGATGATGGTCAAATGCTCGTCTATGGATCAGAAAACGTCTGTCTGTATGACCCATCATCTGATC
>JAUILM010000433.1 GCA_030432855.1 Bacteroidia bacterium | reverse complement strand
ACCAGCTTCTCCCACCAAAAGAAATCGTACGGCTGCTACCAGATCTAAGATAGCGCGAACGGGAAGCAGCCAAAACAACTTCAATGACTTTTCATTTTTCAAGAGAAGGGTCAGACCATTCCTGAAATTAAGGTAGGTCTTTCGGGGACTGACGTAGGACAACGTACCACCGCCGAGATGATAGACTACGGACTCGGGTACCACATATATTTGATACCCAGCCTTCTTCAACCGCCAGCAGAGATCGATCTCTTCCATATGCGCAAAGAAATCAGCATCAAATCCCTTAAATTCCTCGAATACTTTCTTTCGGATGACCATGGCAGCACCAGTAGCCCAGAAAACCTCTCGAGGGGTGTCATATTGCCCCAGATCTTCTTCCACTTCATTCAGTATACGTCCCTGACAAAAGGGATAACCCAGCCAGTCCATCAACCCACCGGCAGCACCGGCATATTCAAAGGTCGATTTGTTAGTATAGGACTTGACCTTCGGCTGACAGGCACCTACCTCCGGATGCTCCTCCATAAACTGAATGAGTGGAGGTAACCATCCATTCGTTACTTCTACATCTGAATTCAAAAGCACTAAGTACTTATCATCCACCTGGCGAAGGGCCATGTTGTAACCACCGGCAAAACCATAGTTTTTACCCAGGGATATAAGATCGACAAATGGAAATTCTGATCGGAGTATTTCCTTCGAATTGTCTGTCGAGCCATTATCGGCCACTATGATTTTATCGTCGGTAAAGCGCACCAGTCCTGGTAGAAACTTACGCAGGTGATCTTGCCCGTTGTAGTTAAGAATGACCACTGAAGTCGAATCCATGCCATGGTGAAACTTATCAAAATAGGCTTCTACCTGTATCTTATCCGTATCCAGCTGTTCGCGAAGAGCTTCCAGATTGTCAAATTTCTGATCGGTCCGTATATACTTCAAGACTTCAACAAACAATTGCTCACCATAGATATCTTCGGTAAAATCAAAGATGTTTACTTCGATCGAAATCTTGCCGGATCGTGTTACGGTCGGTCGACTACCGATATACAGCATGCCTTCCAAAATACGGTCATCGTATAGAATCCTGGCCGCGTAGATGCCTTCGGGGGGTATCAGCTTTAATGAGTTCTGTATCTCAATATTTGCTGTAGGATATCCTAACTTTTCACCGAGTTGATGTCCCCGCACAACTTTTCCGGATATCAGGTAGGGATGCCCCAGCAGCTTATTGGCGGTCTCAATACTTCCTTCATTGAGAAAATTACGGATTCGCGTGCTACTAATCTGGATCCGCTCAGTCATCTGTTGCTCGATCTCGTAGACTTTGAAACCGCCTTTCTCCTCATAAGCTTTTAGGTGGTCGATGCCTCCTGCCCGGTTTAATCCAAATCGATGGTCATAACCGATGACGATGAATCGGGGTTGAAATCTTTTAACGATAAAATTAGAGATGTATTCATCGGCCAACATCTGAGAAAACTCCACGGTAAAGGGACAGATCACTAAATGATCCACCGGATGCTTACCAATGAGCTTTATTTTTTCAGCCTCTGTCGATAAGAGCTGAAGGGACTTATCATTCGGATAAATAACCTGTCGGGGATGTGGATGAAAGGTGACCAGTACGGTTTCCCCATCATGTTGTCTGGCTAGTCGGGTCATTCGATTGATGAGCTCCACATGGCCGACATGCACTCCATCGAACGATCCGAATGTGATCACTCCGTTACGGAAGGAAGGTAACTTATCTATGTCATGGTGGATCTGCACTGGGTAAAAATATAAAAGTTTCTTTTAATATGTTTCTGCTCCCTTAGATCATTATGAGAACGATTCGGGTTTCCAATTGTTTATATTTGCAGCACAGATAATCAGCATAAATTGGCCGTGAAAATAGAAAAAGATCAAATTCTTCAAGCGTTAAGTAAAGTGCAGGATCCGCTCACGGGTCGTGATATCGTTTCTACCGGCCGTATTCGATCTCTGGACGTCGAGGATACCCTGGTGAAGTGCACCTTATTATATACTGAGAACCTGTCACAGCAGCAGAAATCTTCTTTACATTTTGCCTGTATCAGTGCGGTGGAACAAAACTTTCCGGGAGCTCAAATGCATGTGCACCTTGAAACTCAACTGAGGCAGGGTGACCAGCCCCGGTCGATTCTTCCGCAAGTCAGAGAAATCATAGCCGTGGGATCAGGCAAGGGAGGTGTTGGTAAGTCTACGGTCTCGGTAAATCTGGCGCTGGCGTTGAAAGAACAAGGATTAAGGGTTGGAATTTTGGATGCTGACCTTTATGGTCCATCCATCCCCAAGATGCTGGGTCTGGAAGGTATGCGTCCCAAGATCAAGGATGTACATGGCAAGGCCAAGATCGTACCTCTGGAAGCGTTTGGGATGCCTGTGATTTCCATGGGATTCATTGTAGATGCCGATCAGGCCGTGGTCTTGCGAGGCCCCAGGTTGGCAGGCATCCTGAAGCAATTTCTACAGGATTGTCTCTGGCCAGATCTGGACATTTTGATTATCGACCTGCCACCAGGTACGGGTGATATTCAACTTACGCTGGTACAGACTGTACCGCTGACGGGTGCCGTCCTGGTGACAACCCCTCAGCAAGTGGCTGTGGCGGATGCCATAAAAGCCATGAATATGTTCAGACTTCCATCGATCGATGTACCGATCCTGGGAGTGGTAGAAAATATGTCATGGTTTACTCCTGCCGAGCTGCCTGAAAACCGCTACTATTTGTTTGGTCAGGGTGCAGGCAAACAATTAGCTGAGATGGGAGAAGCCGAACTCTTAGGACAAATACCCATCATACAATCCGTGATGGAAGGTGGTGAGAACGGAGTGCCGGCTGTCGTAAACCAGGAGACCGATGGGAGAGAAGTGGAACGATGGATGTCCCTGGGCCGATCACTGATGAAACAGGTAGAGATTCGAAATGCTACAAAAGACCCAACAAGGATTGTCGGGATTAAATCTTAATTTTATGGATAATTATATTCACGGTTCATGAGTGAGGATGCGAAGGCTGTTGCACAGGAAGACTTGATGTTGAGAGTAGATCGGGCGCTGGATTATGTGAGACCACATATGGCGGTGGATGGTGGCAATGTGGAGTTGGTAGAGATCACAGAGGACATGATTGTCAAGATCCGCTGGATGGGAGCATGCAAAAATTGTGACATGACACTCATGACATTGAGGGCTGGTATTGAAGAAACGGTGAGAAATCGTGTTCCGGAAATACAGGGCGTAGAGGCG
Organism: Bacteroidia bacterium; assembly: GCA_030432855.1. GTDB lineage: Bacteria > Bacteroidota > Bacteroidia > Chitinophagales > Saprospiraceae > JABDMH01. The sequence goes on along the minus strand of JAUILM010000433.1, from coordinate 2,268 downwards.
ATCACACAAGAATAGGGGCTTATAGAATGAACAGAGAAACACTTGTCCGGTCTATTCAGACCAAGAAATCCTTTTTATGTGTCGGACTGGATTCAGATCTAAGCAGGATTCCAAAGTTCCTTTTAAATTACCCCGACCCGATATTCGAGTTCAATCGAAGAGTCATTGATGCCACGAAAGATTATTGCGTCGCCTATAAACCTAATGTGGCTTTCTATGAGGCTCTGGGTACTGGCGGATGGCAGGCTCTTGCTAAAACACTGGATTATATTCCGAAGACTCATCTTACGATTGCCGATGCAAAACGGGGAGACATCGGCAATACTTCAAGATTATATGCACATACATTTTTCAGCACATTCGATTTTGATGCGGTGACCATTGCTCCTTACATGGGGTATGATTCGGTATCACCCTTCCTGGAGTTTGATGACAAATGGGTGATTCTGTTGGCACTTACATCTAACGCTGGCAGCAAGGACTTTCAGTTTTTACAAGACAATGAAGGGCGCCATCTTTACGAGCATGTACTGGGAAAGGCGGCTTCCTGGGCCGATGCTGATAAGCTAATGTTCGTGGTGGGTGCCACACAAGCGGAGTCATTGCAACAGATTCGGAATATTGTACCGGACCATTTCTTGCTGGTACCCGGTGTAGGAGCACAGGGGGGTAGTCTTGAAGAAGTATATAGGTACGGAAAGAACGCAGAAGTCGGACTACTGGTCAATGCTTCTCGTTCCATAATTTTTGCGGGTGGTGATACCGAGGACTTTGAAAAGTCAGTGTCGGATGCGGCAAGGACACTACAGCAAGAAATGGAGTCATTGATGTCGCGCTAATGGGTCCCTATGGATATTGAACAGCTCCGATCATATTGTCTTAGTAAGCCGGAAACCAGCGAAGATTTTCCCTTTGATGAAGAGGTGCTGGTATTTCGCGTACTGGGTAAGATTTATCTATTGACCAATATTATGGCTGAGGAGCTCACGATCAACCTCAAGTGTGACCCCGAACGTGCCATATCGCTTCGGGAAAAGCATGAAGAAATCAAACCGGGGTATCATATGAACAAGAGGCATTGGAACACGGTGGATTGTTCGGGAGATCTTTCGGCCGATCTCATACGTGATCTGGTGGATCACTCATATGATATGGTTGTAAAGGGCATGCCTAAGAAGCAACAGGCACTTCTGCAGAAAAGATAATGCTTCATGACCTATGATTACATCATTGTCGGGCAGGGTATTGCCGGCACTATGGTCGGTCTTCAACTGGAGGAAAGAAAGAAGTCCTTTATTGTAATCGATCCTTGTCTGTCGAGTACTTCCAGCCAGATTGCTGCTGGTATTGTAAATCCAGTCACCGGCAGACGCTTTGTGAAAAGTTGGATGTACGAAGATCTGATCCGACATGCCACTGAGATATATCGTCAGATAGAGGACGCTTCCGGACTCTCCGTTTTGCGAGAGGTTGATATCATCCGCACACTGATGGATCACCGGACCCAAAATGACTGGGATCGCAAACGGGTGCGGGCTGATTTTGAGCCTTTTATTTCAGACGATAAGCACCTGAAAGGATATGATAAAGTACTGAAGGACAGTGACTATACAGTAGGTGTGGTAAAGGGTGGCTATAAGGTGGAAATTGCCGCTGTCATCAATTATTTGCGTGAGAAATGGATGGGGGAAAGGCGCTTTCTGAAGGAGGCTTTAGATTTTTCAAACCTCACTATTTGTGAAGATGGAGTCCAATATCAGGATATTCATGCCCAATCAATCATCTTTTGTGAAGGGTATCGTTTTCGGGATAATCCATTGTTTCAGGTTGCACCGTTACAGCCATCAAAGGGTGAATTATTAATCGTGCGGGTGCATGATCACAATCTGACCAGCCTTTTTAAACGAAAGTACTTTTACGTACCGGTTTCAGAACATCGCATCTGGTACGGAGCATCTAATGGATGGGAGGTGGAAGATGAACTTCCTACGACCCTTGCCTTCGATAAATTGAAGTCTGCACTTACCCATCAACTGGGAGTGCCATTCTATATAGAAGACCATCAGGCCGCAATCAGACCTACGGTGATCGATCGGAGGCCCTTTATGGGAACGCATCGGACAAAACCGAACGTTCATGTATTTAATGGGTTGGGAACCAAAGGAGCCTCACTAGCCCCTTATTGGTCAGGGAGATTTGTGGATTTTATATTGGATGGAAAGCCTCTGCATGAAGATGTGGACATCAGACGCTTTTATAAGTAAACCC
>JAUILM010000432.1 GCA_030432855.1 Bacteroidia bacterium | reverse complement strand
GATATATTGAAAGAGCAGAAAACTATGCTCGATTCATTGATGTAAATTTCAATTTGTCAATGGAAATGGCTCCAGGTACCCCAGCACAGTGGGAACCGCTTGTCATTACTACTGGCGATTGGGATAACTATAAGGAACTTTACGAAAAATCCAACAAGAAGGATGTTGTGTATTTTCTGTGCCTGGATGAGCGCAATCCTAACTCTATCAGGAATTGTATCATCAGCGCCCGGGAAAATGCAAGACAGATCAGACCAGAAATAACCAGGGAGGTCTGGGAGCAAATAAACTATCTCTACTACTTTATAATTGATGGTGGCGAAGCAAACGATTTGATTAAGTCGGATCCACGAGAATTGTTTTCGCAAATAAAGAAAGGCTGCCAATTATTGTATGGTATTTTTGATGCCACAATATCCAGAAATGAGGGATGGAATTTTTCCAGAATTGGTCAATTATTGGAGCGAGCTGATAAGACGCTCCGGGTGTTGGATGTGAAATATCATATACTACTACCTAGCTCCAAGGCTGTAGGATCGACTTTAGATATTATTCAGTGGGCCTCTTTGCTAAAGTCGGTAAGTGCCTATGATATGTACAGGCGAAAGCATGGGAAAATTACAATTGATCAGGTGGTGAGTTTTCTCTTATTTGACCGACATTTTGCTCGTTCGGTTTTGCATTGTTTGATTGAAGCCCAAAGCTCACTAAATGAAATCACAGGTAATCGAAGTGGATATTCTAACGAAGCCGAACGCAGAATGGGATCACTTAAATCTATTCTGGAATACAATCGGGTAAATGATGTGATTAGTTTGGGATTGCATGAATTTATTGATGAGTTGCAGAAAGAAATTAATGAGGTTAATAACGCCGTGCAGGAGACTTTTTTCTTTTCAGAACAAAAAGTCCAATAGTTAGTCCACCTTATTTACATCTACCTTCACTTTCATTTCTTGTCTTCCACCGGAGTAAATAATTCCTTTCAGGGGTACGACATCTGAGAAGTCACGGCCATGAGCAGCACGTACATGTTGATCATGTACCAGGATGTTATTTGTGGCGTCTATTTCTACCCATCCAACTTCCGGTATAAAGATTGATATCCAGGCATGAGAGGCATCGGCCCCTTCCAGTTTTGGTTTTCCGGGTGGAGGTAATGTCTCTATGTATCCGCTCACATATCGAGCAGCAAGACCTATAGATCGCACACAGGAAAGGAAGAAATGGGCGTAGTCCTGACAGACTCCCTTTTTATGATCAAAAACAGTGAGAACGGGTGTGCTGATTTCCGTAAATCCGGGCGTAAAGGAGAAGTCTTCATAAATGCGACTGCATAAATCCATGGCGGCATCCAAAATCGGCCGGTTTTCACTGAAAGACTTTTGTGCGTACTTTTTTACCTCTTCATGATATGACACATGAGGTGACTCCAGATAAAACTGACGCATGTCATTCATGGCCTGTGTCGTGTGCAACCACTCACGCACAGTCTCCCAGGTAGGTGTAGTCAAGGGATCTACATCCATCCAGGAGGGACGGAATAATTCAACCTTGGTATTTATTTCGGTTATGAGTTCACTATGGGTGGTGGCCAGTGAAAAGTAAATAATTTGATTTTCGAAAAAGTCCCGTCTTAGAGTGCGGGTATGAGGAGGGGGTGAGATTTCACAATCAAACGAAATGACTTTTTGATGTGGGTGGTCGCAGGGTCCCTGACAGATAAGATTGTGACATAAAGAGGCTGGAAATTCATACTGGTATTCCGTGACATGCTTTACATGGTAGATCATATATCAGGAAGTCTTGGTGGAGTAATAAAGCGGTATATGTCTTGCGTGTGACTGAAATAATTTTGCGTAAATAGGTTAGCGGATTCAGTAATCAACTCCTGCAATTTGGACAACATATTGTCTAGTGCAATTCGCACAAAATCATCTTCCTCCGCATTTACAAGTTCTTCCAGTTCTGAAAGCTGCACATGCATTTTTGCCTGTAAAAGCAGTTTCTTGATTTTTGGAATCAAGGTGTGCTGTTCACTTTTGGGCAGTGAGTTGATTAATTCTTCCAGATTGTTTATAAAATATATGATAGACCTCGGAGCTTCTGAAACCCTGAGCAATAGTTTCAATACACTTTCAATGTTGAAACGCGATCGATATCTGTACCGATAGGTAAAAATACTGTCATTACACTGGAGTAGGACTTCCAGAAATGTTCTTTCGATATTGTGCGGGTGTTTTTGTATCAGCATGGATCGCATCAGACTGACGGAGCTAAGAGCCGATTCAACATATCGTCCTATATTAAGAAGCCGCCAGGTCGACCCTCTGGACATGTTATCAATGTTGAGCCCGTTAAATGCCATCAGCTTAATGAGCAATTGATCCAGTTCATCAAGTATATTATGTAGAGATTGATTTTTCTTCAGTGACTCAAGGTCTTCCGTGATACCATCCAGAATTCTCCAGGTATCCACACTTAGCCTGTCTCTGACCGTATAGCTGTTATGGAGCATTCGGGAAAGTGATTGAGCCAGTGATCCTATTCTCATCTCATCTGATGCCACTGAAATAAGTTCTTTTTCGGGATCCACTTTTTCCTCCTCCTCTTCGCTTTCCTTTTCTCCCTTTCCCACAAATCCCGGAAAGGTACCTGTAAGGAATGTCAGCGATCTAAACAATGTGTTGAGCTCAACATCATTCTCAATATCACCATCGGATTCATTGTATTTATTAATAATGATACGTAGTAGTCGAACCGCATACACGGATCGCTCGAAATATCTTCCCAACCAAAACAGACTTTCTCCGGTTCTACTGGGCATGACCGTACGAACGGATTGAATTTGCTGTGAAGGTGATTTGTCTTCCCTTTCATCCCGGGGTTCCCCACCCAGTACCCAGGCATCTTTGCTTACTCCTCCACTTTGATTTGATACTTTAAATACGCCATCCTGGATAGAAGTTCGGGCCAGACCACCAGGCATCACCTGATATCCGCCTTTGATCGTATCCGCTACTACGTAACTTCGGAATAAGGCATTCTTAGGTACAATTTCACGATTCCCCAGGGAGGGTGTGGTTGAAAAGGAGACCATCTCCTGACCTACATAGAGGTATGGGTGCGCTTCAATTTTTTTGGCCAGTTGCTTCAACTGTGATTTGGTCAACTCGTTTCCATAAATCGATCGATTTCTATGATCACGATAGATGTTTTTAATGATCAGTTTATGGAGATGCTCGAGTACATATAGTTTTTCGCGAGGTTGACCGCACCACCATGTGGCTACCGAAGGGAGCTTAAGATCCTGTCCCATAATCTCCTTACAGAGGGCAGGCAGGAAGGCCATTAGTCCTGGATTTTCCAATATTCTGCAGCCCATGGGATTTACCATGGCCACCTTTTTTTGACGAATAGACTCCATGAGACCAACAACTCCAAGATGAGAGTCACCCTTAAACTCAAGTGGATCGCAGTATACATCGTCTACACGTCGCAGAATGACATCAACTTTTTCTAAACCTTTCAGAGTCCTGAGCCAGACATATCCGTCACGGACAGTTAGGTCCTGGCCAAATGCCAACGTGTATCCTAGAAATGAGGAAATATAGGCATGCTCAAAATATGTTTCATTGGCTTCTCCCGGAGATAGAAGTACGATTCGAGGTCGATCCTTATCAGTAGGTGAAAGGTCAGACAGGGTATCACGCATGGTCCGGTAGTAGGAGTGTATTTTTCTGACCTGTTGTTTTCTTATCAATTGGGGGAAAACTCTGGTGAGTGCAGCACGGTTTTCGAGTACGTATCCGGCACCGGATGGGGCGTCGGTACGGTCATTTAGGATCCACATCTGACCATTGGGACCTCGTGCCATATCCGCTGAATAGTGAATCAACTGTTCTTCACTTGGAAGACGTATCTTGTCTGCCTGACGAAGAAATCCCTGGTGGTTATATATTAATTCAAAGGGGATGAAGTTCTTTCGCAATAAACTTCTGGAACCATACAGATCCAATAGGATGGCATTAAGAAGTTCTACTCTCTGCAGGAGACCTTCTTCGATGGTAGACCAGTCAGTCTCGTCAAAAACCATGGGAATGGGATCCAGATCCCAGGCACGATTGCTGGCGGAGGCATCACCATAGACATTGTAGGTCACACCATTTTCTCTTAGCAGCCTTTGCACTTCTTCGTGTCTGCTAGCAAGGGCATCTGGGCCCAAAGCATCATATTCGGACAAAAGTTTCTTCCAATGCATCCTCACCTCCCCTTGTGTGTTCAGAAGCTCATCAGAAGAAAGTCCCTTTAACATCTCACCAGTCAGGTACTTCTTGAGCATACGAACGAATATAACATTTCATAATTTTCCAAATTGGACAATTATGGACATGCACGGTGCTATTTTTTAAGTACCCGGTACATGCGCAGATCCATGGTATGTGGATACTCAGGACTAATAATTTCAGTACCAGGACCTTGCGACGATGGTTGATACATTTTTGTCACAAATCTTCCACTGGCATTCTTCACTGGCACGGTAGGTTCTACCAGATTGACGGAATGACCATAGTCAAAAAATCGTGAAATTCTTCTCGCCTCAGCTTCATAGCTATTTACCGGAAACGTATCATAGTTTCTACCTCCCGGGTGAGCCACATGATATTTACAGGCTGCAATATTCTTTTCAGTCCAGGTATCATACAAATCGAAAACCAGGGGTGTATCAATGCCCAACATAGGGTGTAGTGCAGAGGGTGGCTGCCATGCCCGGTATCGAATGCCAGCTACATACACACCATGCGTGCCGGTTTTCTGAAGCGGAATCCGGTGCCCGTTGCATAATAGCTGGTATCGGCTATCGGTAAGTCCACTGATCTTTACCTGTATCCTTTCCAGCGATGAATCCACATATCGCGCCGTTCCCATATTTCCCATTTCCTCCCCCAGCACATGCCAGGGTTCAATAGCTACGCGCAATTCTATGTGAATGTCATCGACTTGCAATTCTCCAAGGAACGGAAACCGGAAACTAAAGAAGGGCTTAAACCAGTCAAGTTCGAAATGATATCCGGCGTTCTGTAGATACTCAACCACTTCTGATAGATCCTGTTGGCAATAGTGTGGTAAGAGAAACCGATCATGTAGGGCGGTGCCCCATCGTACCAGTTTGTGCTCATAAGGTTTTTCCCAAAAAGCAGATACGAGTGCACGAATGAGCAAAAATTGCAACATACACATGCGATAGTGTGGTGGCATATCGAATCCGCGAAATTCAAGTATTCCCAGTCGACCACTACTGGAATCCGGGGAGTACAGCTTGTCGATACAAAATTCAGCTCGATGAGTATTTCCCGTGAGATCTATCAGTAAGTTTCTGAAGAGACGATCCACAAGCCAGAAAGGTACTTCGTTTTCAGCTCCGGCCGGTACTTGCTGAAAAGCAAGCTCCAACTCGTAGAGCATCTCATCTCTTCCTTCATCCACCCGTGGTGCCTGACTGGTCGGTCCTATAAATTGTGTGGAGAACAGGTAGGACAA
>JAUILM010000431.1 GCA_030432855.1 Bacteroidia bacterium | reverse complement strand
TTTCCCTGGTAACCGAAGCCTTGCGTAGGTTACTCGCTACACTCCCAAACCCGGAGAGTCCACCCACTAGTCAAAGACCCAAAGACCCAATTTCCTCCACGCAACCCCCGGCCCCTGCTTTCTCGCTAGCGCTCCGAAACCCGGGGAGTCCACCCACCACCCACCGCGGGGTCCGAAGCCTTGCGCGAAGGACTCAACCACCCAACACCTAAAACCGGAGGCCACCGGCCGATCTAAAGCGGACAAAATCCGGATACCGGATACCGGACAACCGGCGACCGTCTTCGAAAACCACTTATAAAAAATATCCTACCGCTTAATAACTCACATGCACCGGAACTGCCTTTCTTAAGAATTCCTCATCTCACCAAATCCTATTTTCATGTCGATAGAATGATAAACCCGGAGTGTAGTTTGACGTGAAGCCCTCAAAGACGTCACGTGTCCGAAAGAAATTACATCAACTGCACTTTGACACACTAGACCATGACGCACTCCACTCAGGAAATCCTTGCCCTTTCAGATAATCTAGGATATCACTTCGTACCTGTCTCAAATATTATTTCCTGTGTTTCCGAAGGCAACTATACCCATGTGCACCTCCATGGCGGCAAAAAATATACGACATCAAAAAGCTTAAAGCTAGTCTGTGATCGACTTGATCCGGACCTCTTCGTCCGCATCCACCACTCTTACCTGGTGAATCTGGACCATATACAAAAATTTATTGCAGAACCCGAGCCCGTAGTCGTGATGACCGACGGCTCAAAGCTACCGGTCAGTCGACGCAGAAAGAAAGATCTGTTTGACCGGTTTGTGATGCTGTGAGCAACCATAGTGAAGATAAAATGATGGTCAAAAAAAAATTATTTGGGAAATGCTTTCGGCACTTGATTTTAACTCAATTACTTCTGGTTTGTTTAGGACAGGTTTTTTCACAGAGCTCTTTGGGACTATGGAAGCAAGTAACTCCAGGAAAGTTTAGGGACCATAATGCTATGATAATGTTGAGTGATGAGAGGTGGATAGCTGTAGGTGGTAATGAGACAAATGACCCGATAACTTCCATTTTTATAACAGAAAATTCGGGTCAAAGTTGGGAAATCATCGAGGATGCCGTTAATGCTCAACTTACAGACATTGAGTTTGTGGACAATTTGCGAGGAGTGGCGGTGGGATGGAATGGTACGGTAAGGAGGACAGACGATGGGGGAAACACATGGGATAAGATTTTGGAGCAGGAAAGTCTAGTGGGACGAAATCTAAACGCTGTTACCTCAGTGAATGGAAATTGCATTTTTACTGTGGGTGGGCTTGCCGATTCCTTAATGACTTTGGCTTGGTCAAAGGATTATGGACAACTTTGGAATTCGGTAGTTGATACAGTAGGAAATGTGTTGAATGATATCATGTTTGATGGAGATTTAGGGATTGCCGTTGGTGATCACGGTGTAGTCTTGGTGTCAGATGATGGTGGGGTGTCTTGGAATCAGTCAATTGTTGATACAGAAGAGGACGTTCTTCTTCGTGCAATTACCTTTACTCCAAATAGCATCCTTATCGCAGGTGGATATCACTCCAACGATTCAACATATTGTATATATCAGTCCCTTGACGCTGGAGGGAGTTGGAACCTCGTAGCGAGTGGTGAAGGAGGAGAATTATTTGATATTGAACCAGTAAGTGATGAATCAGTATTAGCTGTTGGTGGAGAAGGACTTATCTTGAAATCAGACGGGAATTTGAGCAGTTGGTTAAAGTATGAATTGCCAGATACCTTGGAAGATGAAAGAGATCTCAAGTTTATTCATTTTACTAATGAATATTTTGGGGTTATTTGTGGTGAGCAGGGAAAGATTTTATTATTTAATGACTCTACAATCCTTGCTCCCGAGGTTGAATCTTTAAACATTCTTCCTTTAGGCCAAAACTCGGTGACAATTGTCAGCAAAATAAACCCTAATGGGCTTGAAACTACAATCAAATTCCTTTATGGCAGCAGTGCAGATCTTGAAAATTCAGTTCAATATGATACTGTTCTCAATGGTGATGATTATGTAGAAGTGCAAATGGATTTGTCCGATCTAGAGAGAAACAAAGATCTTTATTTTTCTCTGGAAGCAACTAGTGAAGCTGGAAGCGTTCTAGGGCCATTAAAAAGTGTTGTTTTAGCAGATAACTTCATTCCTAATTGGAGTTTCGAAAATTGGGACTCTACGCTTTCAATTTCACCGAGTAATTGGGAATCTTTTGGTAGCATTACTGCAGTACCAAGAGGGTTATCAAGTACTGCTATCCAAATGCAGGGAAACGAAAAGGATCCTGGAGCTATAATTTTAGGTGCCGTAAATGACAATGGATTGACTGGGGGTATACCATTTGAATTGAGACCGGATACGCTTTCAGTCTATATGAAATTTGATATAGCTGCTAGTGACAGTGCGCAGGTGATTCTTCAATTAAAATCGCACTCTGGAGAGAAAGTCGTTGATGCGATCTATACACTGGGAGGAAGACAAGATTCTTACAAACTGTTCAAATTTCCGATTGATTATGATTCTGAACTTAAGGTAGATAGCCTATTGTTGGCGTTTACTTCAACGAATGTTTTTGATGAGCCGGACCCCAAGAGTGTTATGATCGTTGATAGTGTTCACTTTCAAACTTCTGCATCCTATGATATACCTAATGCGGATTTTGAAGAAATTGATACAAGTGTAATCGAGATTCTTCAGGCATGGTCCAGTCAAGGAGGTCTTGAGACTTTTGGGAAGTCAACATTTTCTCAACACGGTGAGTATTCCCTGGAGTTGCGTAGTGCAAATGTTATTGTTGGGACTGGAAATATAAACGATTCAAGTCCATCATTTCCTGTGTCGCGAGAATTCGAAAGTCTTAGTGGCTATTATAACCTACAGGGTTTCTCAGGAGATTCTTTAGAGGTGTCAATAAATCTCTACCATGATGGTGCTGAGACAGCGAACGGCGTCGGAAAGTATGGTCCAACTGGGTCTAGTTTTGAACTATTTAGAGTGGAAATATTTGATTTCGATGGGCAAGTTTTGGCTGATAGTGCAAGCATTTCAATGAGATTAGATAGTAACACAAGCAATCAGTCAATTGTGACCATTGATAACTTACATTTTGAGAGTGTTATATCTAGAGCGACAAATATTACCTCTCATAATATTTCCCTGTTTCCTAATCCCTCTGAAAATATCTTGAATATTCGATTGCCACAGCTTGCTGAAGGTTTCCAAGAATATTCAGTTATAGATAACCTTGGTGTGAAAATGTTTGATGGTTTTTTATCCCCTATCCAGAGCCAGATTCATATATCAGACCTACTAACAGGTTACTATTTTTTACAAATCCATTCGGATTTGAGATCGATAACGCTTCCATTTATAAAAAAGTAATATGAAAAAGAGTATTCTTTTAAGTTTTGTTTGCTTGCTTACAAGTTCGAGTCTCTTAGCACAATTAATTTCGATTGAAGATCCTGCTAACACAACAGTTGTTGAAGAGGATCCAATGTTTACTTGCGGCGCACCGTACAGTAATGTCCCACTTGCTCGAAGTACAGGTAAAATTTGGCGTTTCACAAACTCAAGTTGGTTAAGCAATCTATACTTTGGAGTTGAAGATGTGCTTTCGGAAGTTATTTCAGCTGATGCACCCTGTATGATGAACCTTGATGACTTGACCTATTCTGCTACTGCATCATCATCAAATGTCTTAGTATTTGAAGGATCAACTGTCTTTCCGGTAATTGGTTCGACACCAGTGAGACTTACTATCACAGCGAGCACTTATCCTTTGCTGGATCCAATATCCTTCGAGAGTACTTTTTCTGGGTACAAAGTAATTAATGTTACAGAGGATTTTCAAATAAATGTTTTAATCGAGGCTGAAGTTGAATCTGGTGACCCCATCGTGGAAGGAATAAGTGACGCATGTTACACTGGTGGAACATTAGCTGTGGGATGGTACCCTGCAGTTGATTTATTTGACATGATAGGTTGCGAAGAAAATACAACCAATTGTAAAGAATCAATTGACATGATTTGCACCTCACTGGAAAGACCTGGTTTTTTCAGGACATGCACAGTCGCTATCAATGGTCTACAATCTTCGTACTGCAATAATGATGCTCCTTTTGTTATAAATGCAAGTCCCAATATAGCCGCCGCTTCATATAGTTGGTCTATTTCTGGCGGTACGGGCCTAACTGATAATATGGATGGTACAGCTACTATAGCCCCTGCAAATCTTGCACCCGGAGGTAGTCCCTACACAGTCACCCTGGTTTGTACAGATAATACCACAGAACCGGCCACGACATGTGATGCAATGGCTATGTTTAGTATACTGGATTTACCAGATGTCACGAATGCGATTTTGGAAGAATGTGAAACTTCTCCAGGTAGCGATGAGGCGATTTTTGACTTGACTAGTGCTGATTTTACTACGGAAATAAGTGGAGTCACGATTAGCTACCATCTGAATGAGACACAAGCTAATAATGCAACCAACCCAATTGCAAGTCCGAGTTCTTACACGAGCGGCACGATAACAAGATATGCTCGTGTGGAGTTTAACTCAAGTGGTTGTTACGATGTAGCGGCAATTGATTTGGTAGCACTGCCAAGTCCTCAAATAGCCAATGATGTCGAGGAGACTGTTTGTACTGAAGATCCCATAGGAAGCCTTTTACTAACGCAAGATATTGAGAGTGCTAGCATCACATCATTTGATATCAGTGTCGTAGTAGACGGCGATCTGGTGGCTGGATCCAACGCCCCTATGCCAGCAATGAATGTCACAAACTTCAACTACATAGATGCAGACACCTACACAAATCCTACGAGTGCACCCCTTACCGTGACATATACTGTCGTACCTTATTTTGGAGATTGTCCGGGTGATAGTTATGATATTATCGTTCAGGTAAATCCTATTCCGGTAGTAAGTGCCGAGATAAATAGTGAAACGGTAAACAGTACCACAGACCCCATGCTCAATATTTGCGACGAGGAAACCATAGAACTTACCAACTTCATTACAGGAACTGATCCAGGAAGCACGGTACTAAATGTCAATTTTGATTATGATAATGTTGACGTAGCTTCTTTTGCTCCCGAAGGAGACAATCAGTACACAGCTAATGAATTTATCACAGGATTTCAAGACAATCCAATTCCTCTGACATTAGAATTAGATGGTGAACCAGGCACCTTGGTCGTCACATTGACACCATACTATGATACGGATGGTAGTGGTACGATTACGGCGGGGGATTGTGAGGGGTCACCAGTTGTGTTGGAGGTACAGGTGAATCCGATACCGGTGATTGAATCGGAAGTAAATGGATCATTAACGGTGAATAGTGGAAGCAGTCCTGCGGAGTTAGTAATCTGTGATGAGGAGGATGTATGGTTGAGTAGTTTTAGTACGGGCACAGACGCAGGCTTGACATTTTTGACGGTAGATTTTGATTTTGACAATGTCGATGATTATCCGGGAGTAGCGGAAGATGCACCTTTTGATGTG
>JAUILM010000430.1 GCA_030432855.1 Bacteroidia bacterium | reverse complement strand
CCAGGAGGAGACATAACTTCCGAAAGATCCTCCCCAGGGAAAGTCAGAACTTTCGAATACAAAGGCCGCTAACGGGCTACAATAGAGTACGAAAGTGATGGCGTATTGCAGTGGGGACCAAAGTTCTTTTAGTGATTTTTCGGTGAATAGGATATAGGCCAGTTTCAGAAGAACGAAGACTACAATGAAGGACGAAATACCGATACCCCAATAGAAAAAGGCATTGGAAGTGATGGCGCCAAATCGATTGAGCCAGTTATCAAATTCCAGCGTTTGATCAAAAAATTGGCCCCATTCAAAATTGAAAACTTTGTCCTGATCCGCCTTCCATGTGGTGAGATAGGATAGGAATGCAAGCCACAGGTATACGGATAGAAGAGCAACCATGATCCCCATGACTTTGGGAATCCTGCGGTCCTGTACTGGATTGGTTACAGATTTACCTTTGGTTTTCTTTCTCTTTTGTTTTCCTCTCGTGGCCATTCATGCACACCTTAGCCGATGTAAAAATGCAATTTTTCGCATTAAAATAAAAACTAATGTTTAATTCAATGTTTCCCATTGCACTTAACCAGCTTTGAGGTGTCTTTCACAATGGAATCAAGGTAATGGAGAGCTTGCTCAGGGGGAGAACGCCGAAAAAAGCGGGTTTAGCACTTGAAAAGTCAAACTAAAGCGTATTTTTGCACTCCCAGAAATTTCTGCCCGAGTGCTGGAATTGGTAGACAGGCATGGTTGAGGGCCATGTGTCCGTATGGGCGTGCAGGTTCGACTCCTGTTTCGGGCACCCATTTTCACATCATCAAATTTTCCCTCAGATGGTACGTTGTCTTGCTCTTCTTGTGTCTGCAATCTTTCTCTTAGTTTCATGTCAACCTTCTGCTGAGGTCAATCCTCCGGCTGAAGGATTTAATGTTCAGGACTCAGATCCGGAAGCCATTGAGATTGCTGACAAGGTAATGGAAGCCATGGGTGGTCGCCAGGCCTGGAATAATACGCAGGTTATCACCTGGAATTTCTTTGGTAATAGACACCTCATTTGGAATAAGCAGACGGGTGATGTGAGGATCGATGCACCACGTGAATCTGCCACGTACCTGATCAACATTTTTGATAAGACGGGTAAAGTCAAAGTGGGCGATCATGAACTCACTATGCAGGATTCACTGGGCAAGTATCTAAACAGAGGGCAGGGTATGTGGATCAACGATGCATACTGGTTAGTGATGCCTTTCAAACTGAAGGATAGCGGGGTTACCTTGAAATACTTGCGCGATGAAGCTACCAAAGCCGGGGCGGATGCTCATGTACTTCAGCTTACCTTTAATAATGTCGGTAATACGCCTGACAACAAATATGAAGTGTGGGTGGACAAATCCGATTACCTGATTAAACAATGGGCATACTTTGCCAAGTATGATCAGGATGAACCAAATTACATTCGACCCTGGGATAATTATAAGCAGTACGGAGAAATCCTCCTGTCCGGTGATCGATCCGATGAGAGTGGTCCTAGATCCGTACAGGTTCTACCGTCTGTTCCATCTTCTGTATTTACAGAGTGGGATGTGCCCGCTCCGGTATCCCTATAACTCGATTAGCTGTTAGCCATCATTTCTATGTAGGCCCGGAGATCAGCCATTTGCTGGTCCGTCATCTTCTCTTTGGTATAATGGGGCATGTAAGCCTCTTTTCCTCCTTTTGGTGGGGTACCGTAACGTATCACCTGATAAATCGAGTGTGGTTGATAGGTGCCGGCTTTTCGTAGCAGGTGATCAAATGTCATTCGATCATCATCCAATGTGAGAAATGAAAAAGGTTTTTCATAGTGGCAGTACTGACAGCTGGCCTTATAAAGTAGTGATCCATTCACTGGATTTCCCACTATGCCATCTCCCGTGTTTCGATCTTTAGGAGGATCGACAAAAGTGGCTGGAGAGTGATCAAGGTATTTTGATTTTAGGACGTCTATGGCAGCCTCTTTTCCACGACCTGTATCGAAGGCGCGCTGTACCAGTTCCATTTCTTCCGGTGCCAGTAACAAATCCCCCAGTTTTAGATCGATGGTCCATAAGTAGGCCAAAATGGATTCTATTTCAAATGATTTTAATGCCCGGCCCTGCGAGCATTCTACGGCACAGAGTTGGATAGCTTCGCGAATATTATCCTGTGCTGGTTTTACCAGGTCACCGTACTTTTTGTAGTAATCGCCATTATAAAACTTCGTTCGATTGACGATTCCATATAATGGTGAACCTTGTAAGAAGGGTAAACCATTTTCGGTGACGTATTTCAGACGGGCTTCTGGAGAAGGGTTAGACAGGTCAGGGTCTTCACGCTCGACGTTGTGACAGGCAATACAGGTAAAGTGTTTGCTCTGGCGCTTGGATTTGCGACCATTTTGATCACTAAAACCATTCAGTACAATATCCTTTCCTCGCTCGGCACTTACATTTCCTCCCGTTTTCACCTTGTGTGGCAGGGGTTCATCTCCAAACGTCTCCAGCAGCTGGGCAACAGACTGGTTGGGCGACAGCGGAGGTGATCCACCATTAAAAGCGTACAGGGCGAAGGCAACAAGAGCAATAAAGTATATAGATCGTGTATAACTCATATTCTGAATTGTCGGGCAATTGTAAATCCTAATCTGAATTGACCTTCAGACCATTTTGACCGCGTATAAGGTAAGTAATCAGACTCAGTGAGTCCGCTGGAATTGGTCAGGTTTATCTGGAAAACGTGTCCACCACCTGTCTCCCACTCCAGACCAAAACCCAATGGTAAGGTAGGATCAAAGCCGATGTCCCGGAAGCGCATCGGTATACTTAGATCCGCGATCAAAGCGAGCCGTTTGCTGAATTGTACCCTGCCCGCTACTCCGGCATGTACGACATAGTTTACATCATCCAGGTCCACAAAGTTTCGATGCGTATATCCAATATTCATCTGCAATGAGACTTTGCTACTAAATCGCTTGGCAGCAATCATTTGAAAATGATAGGTCATCCGGTGCGCAAACTTGGGAAAGTTATTGATGGCCGAGATCTCATCACTCTTAGGCATAGTGGAGATCGTATTCATCGCCACAATAGACACAGCAATTGGATTTTCCAGGGTGCTTTGTTGACCTGCTATCTTATACTTCAAATAGGAAGTCACCAGCATTCTGAGAGGTCCTGCACCTTTGGTCCGGTTGATCCCTATCATAAGATCATCCGTCAGACCATAATCGAAACCAATTAAAATATCCCGGGCCGACTCAAGACCGTAGAAGCTGGTCCAGCCTCCCTCGTCACCAAGCATATCACCAAATCGGTGGCCGATCCGAAAATCAAGCATACGAGCAGGTAGTGTCTCCGTAGAATGTGCGTTGATAATTTTCCGGTCTTTAAATATGGGGGTAGGTCGCTGACCGTATCCCACAAGTGCCAGCATTAATAGGATCAGTAAGGTGCTCGCTTTGATTACAAGGCCTGTGGGACGATTTGTATACATCACTTGCTGACTACTTTTTTCTAACCTACTGTCTACGGAATATTTCGATTTGTTTTTGTTCATGGTTGAGTTTCCTTTCATTTAGTTTTCGGGGTAGCTATTTTCTGCCCAGCACTTTAATACTTCAAAGTCTGCTGGAGTAAGATCACTTCCTTTGGGCATGGTCTTCTCAACGATTACCAACTGTCTGAACTGTCCATTTTCTATGATGCGTTTCATGCCCTGGTAGGTATTGTAGTTACCGACACCACTACTACCATCGTGACAACCACTGGTATTGCAATTGGGTCGGATGATTTCGCGCACACCGGCGTCATATGACTTTACGATGTCACATGGCTCGGGCTGTGCCACCTGATCACTGGTACATGCCAGTAGCGTCAGGAGCATCAATAGGAAGGATGTTAAAATGTAATTAGAAATAGACATTTAACTAGAAATTGAAACTGCAAAGGAACGATTCTTGTTAAGAATCATTTATGGAAATCGGACGAATTTTGCTCATTTTAACATGTGAAAGAGGAGAGCAAAGTATGACAGCTGACCATATGATTCTATCTTTATATCTGTTAAAGCAATATTTGTACCGATTTTTATGACATTTGAAATTTTCATATTTTTCGGATTCCCAATGAGTGACCCTTGAACGCATGAGAAAACTTTACATTCTTACCATAGCGATATTACTTGGTTTAGGAGGATGTGTGTCAGACACATTCGAAAGAGATCAACTGGATCTGGATTTAATGGTGGCTGTACAAAGTACATCACCTACCAATGATCTAGCCTACTATGTTATACCGCAGAGCACGGAGCTCAGTAAAATACCACAAGATCCCAGGAACCCGCTAACACCCACCAAGGTAGAGTTGGGCTCATTCTTGTTTTTCGAAACAGGTATGGGGATTGTCCCTGAAAATGCAGCAGGTATGCAGTCATATTCCTGTTCGAGCTGTCATGTACCGGCGGCAGATTTCAAACCTGGTAGAAAACAAGGCATCGGAGAGGGTGGTTTTGGATTTGGCTTTAAAGGAGAGAGCCGTGTAAAGCACAGTGCTTATGAAGAGGCCCAAATGGATGTGCAAGGTATCCGACCTCTGAGTGTGTTGAATGTGGCTTTCTCGGCCGAGAATACACTATGGAACGGATCATTTGGTTCTGCTGGAGCTAATGAAGGACTGGAAGATATCTTCGGTGTCCATGATGAAGCTACGGATTTGAACCACCTGGGATTCCATGGATTGGAGACTCAAAATATTGAAGGGTTCGAGATTCACAGACTGCTTATGACTCCCGAACTCGCAGATGAATTGGGATATACATCTTATTTTGATGAAGCATTCCCGGAGTATACCGGTGAAGAGCGTTATAGTAACCTGACAGCAAGTCTGGCGATATCTGCTTATCTACGCACTATTACGACATCAGAAGCACCTTTTCAGAAGTGGTTGCAGGGAGATATGGGGGCTATGTCAAATAGTGAGAAGAGAGGAGCCCTACTGTTTTTTGGAAAGGCAAACTGTTCTTCTTGTCACTCCAGCCCGGCATTCAGTGCCACACGGTTTTTTGCGCTGGGAGTAAATGATCTGGATGATCAGATATCCTTTAAGGAAGATGCCGAAACCCGAAAGAAAAATTTGGGTCGCGGTGGATTCACTGGCAGACAGGAAGATATGTTCAAATTCAAAGTGCCTCACTTATACAACTTACAGGGGACTTCCTTTTACTTTCATGGTAGTAGTAAGCGATCTCTGGAGGAAGTGGTTGAGTACTTTGATGTAGCGATACCAGAAAATCCAGATGTGCCCGCAGAGGCTATTGCATCTGAATTCAGACCACTCAATATGACCGATGAAGAAAAGGCTGATTTGGTGGCATTTCTGAAATTCGGTCTGCAAGATCCTACGGTTGAAAAATATATGCCTACAGCGCTACCTTCAGGCAATTGCTATCCTAACGCGGATTCTTCCTCCAAGCGGGATATTGGTTGCGAATAAAGTGGCATCGAGTCCTTTACTTAAATATCAGCGACTAGACAGAACTCTCGCATCTATTGCTG
>JAUILM010000429.1 GCA_030432855.1 Bacteroidia bacterium | reverse complement strand
TCGGTAGCTCCTACATAGGGGGCAACATTACCTGAAGCCACGGTCGACACCATCACCTTCGGCAAGCCGACGGGCAGCTCTCGCATACCTGCCGTAATAATGGCGGTACCGCCTGATCCGCCCAGACCTATGACACCGTCCATGGCTTCTAAAGAGAGCAGATATTTTGGTAGGGCTTCAGACATACAAGCCACCGCATCTCCTCTGCCACTGTTTTTACCTAAAAATCCGGGACGATCGGTGTGATATGATGCGACTTCCTCAGCCGGTACATCTACTGACGTGCTATGCTTCTGCGTCGAAACATCCACAGTGATACACTGCATACCTGCCTGTTGTAGAATGGATCGGACAAAAAGCAGCTCTTCAGCCTTGGTATCAAAGGTACCTACGATAATACTTGCACTCATCTAAAGACTTGGTTTCGTAACCTGGATCGTACCATTCATGGTTCTCCAATGCCCCGGGAATGTACATACATAAATATAGGTACCCGGTTCATCCGGCACTTTCCAGATCATCTCTTTCGACATTCCAGGATCTATCAATCCTGCTGCCTCTAAAACTACGGAAAGCTGAGGAATATAACCACGATCGGCGCCATCTGTCTGTTGTGCCATGGCATCGGCCGCCTGACCGATCATCTCCAGGCTACCTGGTTCACCAATCAGCAAATTATGTTGCATACCGTCATTATTCTCGAAAACTATCTTCACAGTACTTCCCGCCTCGACTTGCAGCACCTCAGGGTCATAACGCATCTGATCGGGTACCGTCTTGATCGCTATTTCCTGATCAAAACTGTTGACCACCATGTCACCTGCCACCTCCTGAGCATAGGGTCCATAATGCTGCAAGAACTTCTCTAAAACTGTGATATCTCCATTGAAGACAGATCGTCCATCTATAAACTGTGACTCTACCTTAAACTTCCAGGTACCAGCCAGTCCCACAGTTTCACTACTTAGTTGCAAGTTCACCATATCGTCACTCCCATATAATCCACCTCTACCACGAGGATCTTCCACCTTTACGGTGATCGTATTCACTCCTTCCTTGAGCACACCGGCAGGGATTCGATAGCTTCGATCCGAAGAATAGTCATTTTCCATTGACCCCACTTGTATACCATTTACGTACGACCAATCAGAATCACTTATCGGCCCAAGATGTAGGGTGGCACGACTGGAGGCCTGACTACCACTTAGCTCGACGGTGGTTTTAAACCATACGATACCATCGAAATTATCCTCCAGAGGTTTCACACCGGTTTGAGACCATTGAGAAGGAACGGGGACATCCCTCCAATCACTCATATCTATAGTACCAAACCACTCAATAACTTCATCTTTATCTACGTACCCTTCGGCAATTCGTTCCGGAGCTGACTTTGCGATAGCCTCGATGAATGCCTCTTTATGTTGTACGGTAGAGCCATAGAGTGCTCTGGCCAACCATTCATCATTGGTCACTCGGGACTCCTCAGACAATGCATAGAGGATATCAGCTAATGCAGGACTCGATGACATATCTGTCAGCTTATTAATGACTGCCAGTCGCACTTGTGCATCGCCATCCATATGCGCATTATGCTCCTGGAAAGCACTTAAGGTAGCCCGATCAGCCGGCAGCACACGTGCCGCATTTTGCCGGACTCCAGCCACCGGATGCGAAAGACATTCTCGCACCGCTACCAGGACATCTTCATTTCCACCATTGACCAGATCCAGACCATGCAACGTCCACAACGCATGTACCACTCCGGGATTAAGACCAATCTCATCTGCAGATTCATCTTGCAGCATTTCCAGCAATTGACCTTTCACATCTTTATTTCCCCGCTCTACGAGCAATCTTTGTGCATGCAACCTCCAACCTAAATTGTCATTTTTTAAGGCGGCCAGACATGCATCCGGATCATCAATGGATAGTGTAGGATAAGTCACCGCACTTGCTCCGTCATAGACCAGGCGGTATATCCTGCCATGTTGGCGATCACGCAAGGGATTGACGTGTGCGTTGCCCGGACCATTGGTAAATCCGGGGGGTGTGGGGTTGTGTTGAATGATAAAGTTGTACCAGTCCAAAATCCAGACTGCACCATCAGGCCCTACTTCAGCATGTACAGGTGATACCCATTCGTCAGAACTGGCAAAAAGGTTCCAACCATCTTTTTCTACAAATCCTGCTCCCTCTTTCTCGATCACGGCGCGATGCAAAAGATGACCGGTAGGTTCGCAGACCAGGGCGACCCGGTTCCAATATTCTTTGGGATAATTTCTGGCGGTATAAAAGCTATGACCTGCAGCAGCCGTAAATCCACCAAATACATCTACCTGACGAAAGTTGGAGGTATTCGGATGGAAAGCGTAGTGTCCATCGATCTTTTTGACACTTCGGACCAGGAGTCCTTCCACATCTTTGAGATGTCTTTCTGCAACGCCGAGATAACCACTATGTGTGTTGTTAGCTGTTGAGATAAACACATCAAAATTTTCGGTAAATCCCAACCCCCAGGTATTATTGCTGGTTCGGCCCATTATCTCCAGCTTACTGCCATCAGGCGGGAATCGATACACACCCTGACCAAACTCATGATGCTCGCCTCCTACTTCACCATCAAACGCAGAGTATCCAACGACACCCCATATCTGATTATCAAATCCGTATCGCAAGTTAGAGGGTCCTGCATGCGTATCGAACGTACCCCAACCCGTCATGATAGTTTCTCGGACATCGGCTTTATCGTCACCGTCCGTATCTTTCAGAAAGAGAAAATCAGGGGCCTGTGCAACGACCACTCCGCCATTGGCAAAGGTGATACTGGTGGGCACACTCAGATCTTCTGCAAAAACGGTGAATTTATCGGCCTTGCCATCACCATCGGTATCTTCTAAAATTTTAATGCGATCATTTCCAATCCCACTGGTGGTATTTATCTCATTCGGATAATCCTTGGTTTCGACCAGCCATAGTCGTCCTTTTTCGTCCCAGGCCATACAAATGGGATTAAAAATATCAGGCTCGGAGGCAAACAGCTCCAGGGTGAAACCTGTGGGCACCTGAATTCTTTTTTGTGAACTTTCCGGGTCGAAAGGTGCCTGTAGCATGGGGGGAGGATCTCTTTTCTCGTAGTTGGGGATCTTTGCCGCACTGTATTCAAGCTCGGGAAGATCCAGCTGGTCAAAGGTAGACTGCCGATCCGATCCCAGCGCCCAGTATAATCCCGACTCAATCAATTGATGAAATTCAGGTCTTGCCCAGGTGCGTTCATCATGCCCCAGCGCGGTATAAAATACCCGACCATGACCTTGCTCACGAGTCCATGTATAGGCTTCACGGTGTTCTCCCTCCACGCGTTCCATTAGGACGGTGCGATCATTCGATTGCTTCGTGTGCTTATATGTTTCATCCCACGAAGAGAAGGGAGTTACTTCATCCATGGCTGGATGCTCATCATTTACGATTTCGGCCATGAAAGTTGCTGTATCATGCGACTCAAACTGACCACCCACCAGCTCTACAAAATCCTTCGAATTTCTGAAACAATAACTCGCACTATGAATGGGCACAAAAGCGCCTCCACTTTCGACAAAGGTCATCAGTGCTTCATTTTGGTCATCCGTTATCTCATCATGGTTGGCATACAGGACCAGAGCATCGTACTTTGCCAACTCTTCCTCGGTTAGGACTGATGGATCTTCTTCATAAGTAAAATAATAGCCATTGGGTGTCAATGCCTGCTGTAGCATGGGCAAGTAGGCCTCCGAATTATGATGTTCACTATCATGACCAAGAAACAGAACCTGGACGGGTCCCTCCTTTATAGCTCGTTTTTCTACCGGAGTACTACATCCCCACTGAAGCATAATACATATCGCCCACACAGGCATCCATTTCAAAGCATGAATATGTGTCATAATTACATTTTTAAGCAGTCGTCCTAAAATACGAACATTTTACGCAACCAAAATGGTGAATTTGAAAAAGGGAAATATAGCGTTCAGAAACAAGTATTTCAACAACTATCATATGCCCATCCTTTGGCAGAGTACCCTTAATAATTAGAGGCATTTTTATACCTTTCCCTTTATATGACATTATCTATCGATATCGCATCAGACGCCGAAGAACTCGGCCTGCATGCCGGAGCACTGGCCGTCCGTACAATCCAAAGTGCCATTGAAAAAAAGGGCACTGCCCACATTATATTGGCTACAGGAGCCAGTCAGTTTGAAACGTTGAAATACCTGGTAAGTCAGGACATAGATTGGCAACGCGTACACATGTTTCACCTGGATGAATACATTGGTATTGAGGAATCGCATCCGGCCAGCTTTCGAAAATACTTGAAGAGCCGATTTCTGGACCCGATCGACTATGCCTGTACTTATTATTTGATCGATGGAATGCAAGACCCTGATACAGAATGCCATCGGTTAAATGACTTAATCCGGCAGTACCCGATTGATGTGGCACTCATCGGCATCGGAGAAAATGGGCACCTTGCATTCAATGATCCCCCGGCTGATTTTGAAACAAAGGAACCTTATATCCAGGTCGCCTTAGATGAGGCATGCAGAATGCAGCAAGTGGGAGAAGGCTGGTTTTCAGGACTTGAGGAAGTACCATCTTCTGCCATATCGATGAGCATTCAGCAGATTCTGGCCAGTACAACACTCATCGTATCGGTGCCAGATGAGCGAAAAGCGAAAGCCGTACAAGGTGCCTTACAGGGTCCGGTCACTAATATGTGTCCTGCATCCATTCTGCAAGAGCATGCGCATTGCCATCTATTTTTAGATCGTGAATCGGCATCATTGCTTTAGGGTCATGTCATCTGTTTTATATAAAAATGTTGGCATTGTCTCAGAAGGACAAATACACAGACAAGACCTATTGCAATCAGCGGCTCATTGCAAAATCATTAAAGGTCATAGTGACGAAGTGTCTAATATCATAGAAGGCAAGGATAACTTTTTTGTTATTCCGGCCTTTATGGATGTTCATACACACGGAGCTGCAGGATTTGATTTTACCCTGGGAAAGTATGATGCGGAAACCGGTCTATTCAAAAGAGATGAAACCTCATTTTTCAGAGGCTTAACTGAAGCATGTAAATACTATACAGATCATGGCGTCGGGGGTATTTATCTGACTACTATGGCAGCCTCAGTAAATGATCTTAAGAAATCATTTGAATATTTAAACGAATTTCTGGAGCAGGATGACACGTACCGGGATCTTATCCGGGGCATCAACCTGGAGGGTACCTTTATAAAGGATCCCGATTTTGCCGGTGCTCAAAGCGCCACATATTTCCAACCGCTGTCCCTTAGACTTTTTCAGGAATTGCAGGAAGCCGCACAGGGGTTGATTAAAATTGTAAACATACCACCCGACCACGGTGACAATGCTCTGCCTATGATTTCTCGTCTGAGAAAAGATGGCCTTGTGGTAGCTGCCGGACATTCGGGAGCATATGGTGATGAGGCCGAAAAAGCGATTGAGGCCGGTGTCAATTTAGGGGTGCATTACTTAAATGGCCCAAACAGAAG
>JAUILM010000428.1 GCA_030432855.1 Bacteroidia bacterium | reverse complement strand
CAATCGTCTCCGTCGAAAATGTCAAATTACCCTCCATCTTAAATGCAGGATTTTCCTGTGTATTTAAATAAGATATTTTTACGGGATGGAAACCGGCTTTTAAGTGCGCGGAGGCATGTCTATCTTCGTTGTACTCTTCTTTATAGCTGGCATCCATCAGGAGTATATCATGGAGGCGTACTACATACGGTCCGGCAGATTCAAACTCAAATTGGTATAATCCGTCTGAGGGAACCCGCAGGTAGCCTTCAAGCACCACTACAACAGCAGTTTCAACTTCAGGGATGGCCGGTTTGGGGATGATCCCTGATCGATCCGGCGTACCACTTACTTTGGCCAGCCAGGGATAATTTCCCGCATAGCTTTTCCATTGCAGACCTTTTCGGAAGGTGGGAGGAATAACACTGGAAATGAGAGTAGAATCATAGGGGCGTCGTGCGGTTGTATCGGGCATACGAACCTGCAATACTTTTTCTTTCATCCACTGCTGTAATGCGCCGTAAGACTCTTCACTGGCCAGATTCTTTGATTCTTTTGGATCTTCTACCACATTATAGATTTCGAAGTCATCATCAGCACCTTGAATGTTGTAGCGCACCCCAGCATAGTCTCCCACGCGGATTTTTTGCATTTGATTTCTTCTTCGCGTCCGGTGGTTTTCTCCAAATTTCTCGTAATCCGGGGTTGCACCACCATTAAAGTATTCGATGTAGACATAGCGGTCCGAAGTGTGGGTTGATCCTTGAAGGTGTGATAACAAGGAAATACCATCGACATTCGCAGGTGCCGGAAGTCCGGCCGCCTCGGCAAAAGTGGGAAGCCAATCGTACATGGCGGTGGGCGTCTTGATGACAGATCCTTCTTCGATTTGTGCAGGCCAGTACGCAATAGTAGGCACCCGTACTCCACCTTCCCACAAATCTCGCTTTATCCCGTCAAAGGGACCGAAACTATCAAAGAAGTCCGGCGTATTAGGGATATAGTTTTCGGGCAGATATGATTCCCGGGAGGGTCCATTGTCAGAAGTAAAGACGATCAGTGTGTTGTCATCGATTTCCAGATCTTCCAGTAAGTCCATGATGTCACCAATCCCCTGATCGATCCGACGGCAACTCGTAGCGTATCGTTGGTAGGTTTCAGGCCAGGGGACTTCCTCTGAGCTTGGGTCCCTGTCATGATCGTAGGTCACTTCGGCATATTCGGGGTATACATAAGAATCGATCTCTCCCTGGGCCGTGTTAATCATCTTTCCAGGTGTGCCTGTCCACTCCAGTCCTCCATCAAGTCCGGTGCCTGAAGGATAGGGTCCGGTAGGAAGTTCCAGCACGGCATGTGGTACGTCATAAGCCAGGTAAAGGAAGAAAGGGTTGTCAGCTTGCTCTTTAATATACTTTTTAGCCGCAGCCGTCCATAGATCGGTGGTAAAGCATTTATCCAGCTGATCTGCGATATTGACTTTGTTTTCCCATACTTCCTTCTTGTCCCGGTATTTACCTTCCTTGGGGTAATGTTCATGTCCGTCCCGATGCCGGATGTATCCCAAATAGTAGTCAAACCCTCTTTCGTTGGGGTGGGCTGGCCAGTCATTGGTTTCTGAGTGACCCTGAAGGCCCCATTTGCCAATGGTGGCAGTATGATAACCAGCGGTCTGTAGGACATTGCCCAGCGTGTAGCTGTCTTTCAGCGCTTTATCAAATTGGTTGTCTCGTACATTCGCATGCCCTTGACTTTGTCCTAACAGTAGCGAAGCTCGGGATGGTGCGCAAACAGGGGCAGAACAGTAGTGATCAGTCAGCATTACACCCCCCTCTGCCATGCGATCAAGAGATGGCGTGAAATGCCACGGTTCTGATCGCTGGTTTTCCATTTTTCGGCCATTTTGCCAGAATACACCCAGGTCCCCCCAGCCCATATCATCCACTAGGATGAAGATGATATTAGGTTTTTGCACCGGACTAACTTCCTGAGCATAGCCCTGTTGAAATGCGGTCAGTATGGTCAAAGATAATATGAGTCTTAATCGTTGTATTTGCATGGTTGAAAACTAAGTAAGTACAAGAATGACGGATTGGGGAGGCGCTGAAATATAGGGTATTATCAGTAAATAGCCAGCCGACAATTTGCTGGTAGCAAGATTTACTGTCTTAAAAAGTTGCTTACTTTACTTCCTGCGAACTTGAAACACGTGCATCCGTTTTGAAGAAGAATCTTATTCCTGGCTCCACATTTTGGTCTTTATTGTTGATCATATTTGCATCCGTGGTGCAGGATCAATTACAAGCCCAGAACACCGAAACCTTCAGGGATATTCGTGATGATATTTCCATCTTAAAGTGGAATGATCTGGATAGTGCCATCCAGATGATGACGACCTTATGGAACCGACAGACTACTATGGTTTCCGTGCAAGAACAAGGTATTATTGCTTTGGAAATCAGTAAGTTGTACAATGAGAAAAGGGATTGTGATCAGATCAGGCACTGGATTGTAGAAGCTGAACCCTTACTGATAGAAGCCTCAGACGATAGATGGGTGGCAGAGTTAGCCTATCAAAAGGGATATGAGGCCTTTTGTCGGGGTATGTATGAGGAAGCAATGGTGCACATATTGGAGGGGCTGAGGATCATGGAGGAGCTGAATGATGATGAAGGGATTGCTTTAGGTCATCTGCGTATGTCCCGAATATTCCACTTCACATTTAAAATGGCCCAAAGTGGCGAATATGGTAGGCGTGCCGGGGAGGCATTTGAAAGGTTGGAGAATTATCCCGATGCCTGGGACGCATGGAGCTTTGCAGGTCACGGATCTCGTATGGAAGGTGATAGTTTGCAAGCACAGTTTTGTTTTGAAAGAGGCATGGCTATGGCAGAGCAGTCAGGTCTGCGACAAGTAATGGGTCTGGCTTACAATGATCTGGGATCATTCTACATGGAGATGAATCGTTATGATAGTGCAGAGATCTATTTTGAAAAGGCACTGGAGTACCGTGACACCATGAATGTACGCCAGGAGATGGTGATCAAGAATGGACTGGGGCAGGTTTTTCTGGCTACCGATCAATACCAAAAGTGTATTGACTTATTATCCGGTGCTCTTACTACGGTGTATGAAACGGGCGATATTTTCTTTCTGACAGAAATCCCGGAATATATCGCTCGATCCTATGAAGGTCTGGGACAATATGATAGTGCCTACAAATACATGGAAATTAACTGGAAGTACTCCGATAGTTTATTTACCCAAAATCAAGATGAAGCATTGGAGGAAATGCGATCCAAATATGAGTCGGATAAGAAGGATGCACTTATCATTCAGCAACAGCATGAACGGGTCTATATAATGGCCTTATTGGCCTTGGCACTTTTACTGGCTATATTATTCTACCGACGATATGTAGCTAAGAAGAAGATGACAGAACTCCTTAACAAGAGAAACGAGGAGAAGGATTTTCTTCTGAGAGAAATACATCATCGAGTGAAGAATAACCTACAAATATTATCCAGTCTACTAAGTATTCAATCAGAGTATATTCAAGATGAAAATGCACTCAATGCTATTGTGGAAGGTCGAAATAGGGTGCAATCTATGTCTTTTATTCATCAGCAGTTGTATTCGAAAGATAATGTGACAGCTGTGGATATGCGGATTTATGTGAAAGAATTATGTGATCATTTAAGTCAGACATTTTCCTCACCACAAAAGGAAATCGACATATTGTATGAAAATGAGATTGATCTGGTAGATGTGGAAACTGCAATCCCCTTAGGATTAATTATAAATGAATTAATCACCAACTCGATTAAGTATGCATTTGAGGGGCAGCAAAAAGGTGAAATAAAAGTAAGGCTTTGGCTGAACGAAGAAGAAAACCTCTGTCTTCGTGTGGCTGATGACGGTCAGGGTACAATTTCTTCTACAGTATCATCCTCATTCGGTACGGATCTCGTCAATATTCTCAGTAAGAAATTAAAAGGTAAGGTGACGGTAGAAACCGGTCAGGGGTATTCTACCGAAATTGTCTTTCATCGTTTTAAAATCATTGATCCGGGTATTGGGGGTGGTCTGCAATGGGCTGATAATTAATTAAAGTTTTTTATCAGTTTGATTTCTAAGAAGAAGGATCTCGGGCACGGTATTTCCCGGAGTATCATAATGATGTTTATACACGGGACGACTTGCTTCATTTATCCAGGCATCACAAACCGCTCCGATATCCAGTCCTATGCCCCCTAATGATTTAATCCGATCACAGTACACTTTTCCACAAAGACCAGCCCCTACCAAAAAAACTTGTCCTCGCTCCTGGACCTTGAGGGATGTCAGAATTTTGTTGAATTGATCGGGAAAATGTATAGGACCTCCCTCCACAAAAGGGCTGTCATTCGGTGGGTGGTAAAAATCTACCGGGATATTAAACATCCTTTCGATAGCAGATGCCAATTGTGGTTTGGAAGAAATCAACCCGATAGACTTCTGACCCTCAATGAAGGAGACCAAATGACGCGCCGCTGATAATTCAAAATGGATCCAGGCGGATGTGAATGTCGTGTTTTTGGAAAATGTATGTATATCGACAAAGTGGTGCAATCCTGCCAACCGAAATGCCGAATGATAGTTTAAATCCTTTTCGACATTTCGCAGCGGGAACACCTTTTTAAACTCATTTAGGAAAGTATCTGGATCATGGTCATATAAATCCTGTTGAAATCCAATATTAATGATATCATCACGGACTCCCAAAATATCCGAATTATCAATGGCTCGTACCACCAGAGTTTGCAGCTGTTGTATGTTGACTTCATTAATATGACTTCCCAGATGTCGTTGCAAATGCACCTGATAATGTGAGTTTTGCATGCCCTTTTTCCAGGAAAGCAGTGCCCCCTCGCCATCTCCCAGACGAATAAGAGACATTGGAATTTTGGCCTTTATCTTGGAGCTAATTTCTTTAGCAATGGTATCGCAATCTACTAATTGTAATGTTGATTTGGACTCTGTCTTAACTTTGAGCAGTCTTTTGAATTTTTCTAACATGGAGAATTTAGCAGTTTCCACTGATCTGACCTATGCTAAAGTTAAGATTGCTATCAGTAATTCACTTAATTTTAGCACATACCTATAATCTAAGCATGGTACCTAATCTCAATCCGATCGTGTGCGTTCTTGCTTTCGCATGGCCAGCATTAGGTTTGTTGATATTTGTAAGGCCCAGGTGGTCTTGAATTGCAATGGTTCCTTCTATTTTTTTACCTATCGGAAAGGTAAGGCCCAACCCGCTGATGATTCCAAAATCGAAGTTAGATCGTCCTTTGCTTGCTATTGACAGGGTTCCATCAAATGCACTTATGGGGCGTTGAAGCATGTCAGATGATAATAGATATCCAACATAAGTACCCAAATCAGCGAAGACTTTGGTTTTACCACTTGGAAACCTGTATGATGCGTAGAGCGGAATTTGCAGGTAATCTAATCCGACATTAACTTTCGCTGTTCCTATGGGTATACCATTTCCATCATAAGCAGGAAATGTGATTATTTGTGCTTTACCTTCATATTCTAA
>JAUILM010000427.1 GCA_030432855.1 Bacteroidia bacterium | reverse complement strand
ATGCACTATATACAGTGATTGGAAGTAATCAGTGCTTCAATGATAGTTTGCAAATATCAGTTGCCATCGCCTCTCCTATCACTGACTTCAACAGAGACACGACAGTAGTAGAGGGTGCTCCACTGCAATTGCACATTCCTGATATTCAGGATGCATCCTGGAGTTCGACCTATGGAATGGAATGTCAGCAGTGTTTGGATCCCACTATAAGACCTCTTGTGGATGGAACGGTTTCTGTTGATTATGTAGATGCATTGGGATGTAGCTGGTCAGATGAGATACGGGTACATGTGATACCCCTTAAATCGCTGCTACCACCCTTGATTAATTTCATCTCGCCAAATGGTGACGGACAAAATGATTACCTCACCTTCGAAGGCCTGGATAGATTTGATAATGCCACACTTCAGGTGTTTGACCAGAACGGAATTAAGATCTTTGAAAGTAAGCACTACAACAATAGGTGGTCCGGGACCAGAGATGGAAGCATGGTTCCAGAAGGTTTGTACTTCTACTTTCTTACATTATATATTGATGAGAGGGTTTTTCATTTTGACAGTGACCTAACAATTGTTCAGAATTAATGTACAAGGCGCTAGCTACATACTATAGAGTCATTTTGATCCTGCTGCTAATGGCAGGTCAGCAAGTGCACGCTCAAATTCAACAGACATGGCCTTTGATTGAGTCCTCTTTTTTTAGTGTGAATCCCTCCTTATTATCTCAGGACGCCATGATTATTCAGGCGACGCACAACAGACGTTGGAGAAATGTACGTAGTAGCCCACGACAAGCCGACTTATCCGTACAGATACCTTTTCGTAATGATAAGATGAGCCTTGGAATACAGCTGGGAAGTGATCGGGTAGGTCCCTTTTCATCCGATGGAATTCAAATGGCTTATGCCTACGGTTTTCAAGTGGGTAAAACCAAAGAAGATCAGCTGACGCTAGGTGTCTCCAGCAGACTGCAGCGCATTAGGATTGATCACGACCATTTTATCGCCAATAACGAATCTGATCCCACTTTGAGCACACTCGACGAGCGAACCATCATTCCCCCCTCGGTAGGGATTGGAATAAATTATGCAACTACACCTCCAGACTATGCACACCCAGTACAGCTACTGGCAGGTGTGTCGGTCAATCAGGTGCTTCCACTTGAACATAGGTTTGAAAGCTTTTCGCTGGATCGGCTAAGCCAATTATTTGCGCATCTGGGATTAAACATTGGGTTAAGTCAGGATTTTGAATTAAAGCCCATGCTTCTGATTGATGCCACTGAACGATCGGAAACAAACTATGCTGTGCGACTTCAGGCCTCCTATCTATCCGCGGGATGGCTCATGGTACAGTATTCAAAGTCGGGATATCTTACCAGTCAACTGGGCATTCTATTTGATGCAGGCGGCATTCATGGGGAAAAATTTCGATTCAGTGCCAGCAATAGCTGGTATTTTGGAAATATCAGCGGAGAACTTGGAAACGGATTATTACTATCCTTCGGATATCACAAGCCCATACTCAACTAAAGTGCTTTAGCATAATCACTTCTCGTGCAGTAAGATGTCGATATCGGCCTCGTGGAAGATTTTTCTTAGTCAGACCTGCATAATAGATACGGTCTAACCGCACCACTTCATAGCCGAGGTGTTCAAATAGTCTTCGCACGATTCGATTTCGCCCCAGGACCAGTGATACCTGAACATTCAATCTGTCTTCTTCGTCGGGGAAGGAAATTGTTTTCACCGGAACCGGACCATCCTCCAACGTTACCTCGCTTTCTATCAACTTAAAATGCTGCTCTGAAAGGGGCCTGTCGAGCGTCACGGCATACTCCTTTTTGACCTCATGGGATGGATGAGCAAGTTTTTTGGCCAGGTCTCCATCATTTGTGATCAACAAAAGTCCGGTAGTATTACGATCTAATCTTCCTACGGGAAACAGACGGAGACTTTCCTTTTCTTTCACAAGGTCCAACACGGTACGTCGGTCCTTCTCGTCAGCCGTAGTGGTAATGACCCCCTTAGGTTTGTTCATCAAGAGATATACCAGACGAGTTTCCGGAAGTAGGCGTTTACCTTCATGCTCGACGAGATCATTTTCCTGGACCATGATGTACGGCTCAAGCACCACTTTTCCATTAAGGGAAACCTTCCCTTCCTTTATTAATTCAGCAGCCCTTCTTCTTGAGCACAATCCGGATTTGGCTACAAATTTATTGAGCCGAATAGGATAAGTAATCACCTCCTGGTCCTTGCCTGGACGTTTTCGATAAAAGGGATTTTGATGTGGTCCTTGTTTTCCTTTTGCCATCAGAAAGGGATATCGTCCTCATTCATTTTAGATGGCCGGGTAATGATATTGTCACCAGGATCCATATCGTCAGTGAGACTGCTGAAATCAAATTCATCCAGATTTGCAAACTTCGCGAAATGGTCTATGAATCGCAGTTTGACAGTATCCAAAGCTCCGTTTCGATGCTTGGCAATAATGATCTCTGCGATACCTTTTAGTGACATACCCTCACTTTCCGTGATGTCATAATATTCCGGCCTATATATAAAAGATACAATATCGGCATCTTGTTCAATTGCACCAGATTCCCGAAGGTCGGACAACATTGGTCGCTTCTCTCCTCCCCGTGTCTCCACCGCACGACTCAACTGTGATAGTGCAATCACCGGCACATTGAGCTCTTTCGCCATCCCTTTAAGGGCTCTTGAAATAGAACTAATTTCCTGCTCCCTGGTTCCCGACCGCTTACTGTCTATGTTACCTGACATAAGCTGTAGATAATCAATTACGACCAGTTGTATATCATGCTGCATCTTAAGTCTTCGACACTTTGCCCGAAGTTCAAAGCTATTAATTGCCGGCGTATCATCGATATAGATAGGGACTGTTGAAAGCTTCTCTACTGCAGTATGCAATTGCTGCCACTCATGTGCTTCCAGTTGACCGTTTCTTAGTTTTCTGGAGGATATCTCAGCCTCCATAGAAATCAGTCGCTGCACCAACTGAATACTCGACATCTCCAGACTAAAGAGTGCAACAGGCCTCTGATAATCCATAGCGGCATTCTTTGCCAGAGAAAGGGTAAAAGCCGTCTTACCCATACCTGGCCTTGCAGCCAATATGATTAAATCAGAGGACTGCCATCCTGATGTAAGTCGATCCAGTTCGGTGAAACCCGTGGGAACACCTGTGAGACCTTCTGTTTTCTTTGCTAGTTCTTCCAGTTGCTTTTGAGCCTTTATTGCCAATGCTCCTACGGACTCAAAACCTCTATTCAGGTTTTGCTGAGTAATCTCAAAAAGATTCCGCTCAGCATCGTCTAATAACTCAAATACATCTTTGGTATCATCGAAAGAATCTTTGATAATGGTAGTAGAAGCACGGATTAGTTCACGCTGTATGTGCTTCTGGGCTATGATCCGGGCGTGGTACTCAATATTCGCAGCGGAAGCCACTCTATTGGTTAACTCCACCAGGTAATTGGGCCCACCTGTCTTATCAATATGACCTTCTGATTTCAGCTCTTCATGTACGGTGAGAATGTCAATAGGGTGCGTTTTCTCAAATAATCTCAACATAGCCTCGTAGATATACCCATGTCCTTCGACATAGAAACTGGCGGGTTGAAGAATATCAAGAACCGTTGGTAAGGCGTTCTTATCCATCATGATGGCACCTAGTACGGCCTCCTCTAGGGCAATGGCCTGAGGCTGGATCTTTCCGAACTGAAGGGCACTGTAGTCCGCTTCACCTTTGACAGGAGTCAGTACCCTGCCACTTGTATACTGATTGGGTTTGTTAGGTTCTGCCATATGTTATTTAGTCAACAATTGACGCATGAGGCAAAATTACAATATAAAAGTGTCTAAATGCGATCTGAAAAATCCGGGTGTGACGTGTCTCGTGTTGATAGGAGAGTTTTGGATGTTGGCAGAATGTGGAAAAAAAACGATTTCTGGCATTTCCATATGTATGGTCGAAAAATTCAAGGGTAAGAAGCTACAAAGTGACACAAAAACTGGCGCCAGTAGGAAACCAGCACCAGTCCTGATACTATCAAAGTCTTGATTATGAATATCCTACAGTAGACAGGATTTCATAAAGGATATGTATCTGAGACAAATTGAAATTTGTGGAAAAAAAATAAAGCCTACGTTAGTTTTCTGCGTTCGCCAATTTAACCTCCACAGAACGGATCACCTCTTTCTGATCATCAATAGCCCTTTGTGCGCCCTCCTGATCCAATATGTTCTGATCTATTAGTTGTTCGTTCTCCGCGATCTTAGACTTCCAATCTTCAATCTGCTTGTGATACTTCTCATTGAGCTTCTCCAGTTTTGTCAGTTCTCTTTCCAGATCTTTAAGGTTCTTCTCCTCATCATCAAGTTCCACTTTGATGTTTTCAACATTGAGTAGTTTTTGGAACCCGTCGAAAAAAGTCAAAGCGCCTTCATATGCTTCCGGATGATCATCAGAATTTAGAAAAGCTCCTCCCAGGTCAAACCAAACAGTAAGTTCAGAACCATCTCCTGATTTTTTTACCAGACTATAAATATCCACGGTATTGTTTGACATATAGCTGATCTCCGCGTCATCGCTAAACAACTCATCACTTCGTTTTACTTTCTTGGCCCTGCCTTTAAAATCCTTCAGATAATCCTTCCAGTGTTTATCCACAAACTTGTCGTCATACATAGGAAGATCTAGAGTTAGCGCATTATTGGCTCCGATACTCATGCTTTGTTCAGACTCTGACAGATCCTGGCCAAATCCCGTCACATAACCGGTAAACATTAGAAGTAGCACCCACGTGATAGTAATTACATTTTTCATCTTGCAGTAGAAATTGATAAGTTAGGTATAAAATTGAAACGTACGTATGTTGTTATAGCACAAAAGCTATAGCACTCATACCATGATGTTAACAACAGAAAATACATTTGGAGTTCAGGAAGGAGTAATAATCTTGGAGCGGCCATAAAAAAAGTGCGGCTCCTCGAGAGAATCGATTTGCCGCACCTACACCCCAAAACCATCTATTCTTGACTAGATCCTTTAAAAAGGATTAGTATAAATTCTTATAAAGCAAAATTAGTACAAATTGAATTGAATACCAACATTTTGATGTTTTTAGTGT
Organism: Bacteroidia bacterium; assembly: GCA_030432855.1. GTDB lineage: Bacteria > Bacteroidota > Bacteroidia > Chitinophagales > Saprospiraceae > JABDMH01. The sequence goes on along the minus strand of JAUILM010000427.1, from coordinate 415 downwards.
CAATAATTTGTCAAAAACACTGGTTTGTATTTTACGATTTCGGGTAACAAAATACGTACACGTGGTAATTTCGCTGATTTGGAGATCACAGTACCTGAGTCGGATAAATTGGTGTCTTCGGCTAAGATTGTCATACCTCGGCCTCCAAAACTATATATTGTGTATGTATTGAAAAGCACTATATGTCATCGATCTTAACTATTGAAAAAGTCGTCAAGCGGTATCAAAATCATCTGGCTGTAGATGAGGTTTCTTTTGACATGAGCAAAGGTACCATTCTGGGTTTACTAGGACCAAATGGCGCGGGCAAGACATCCCTGATACGTATTATCACCTCCATAACCAAAGCCGATTCAGGCCGGATCCTATTTGATGGTGAAGAGCTCACAGGATATCATCCTCAGCAGATCGGCTA